>DATBMP010000230.1:0-13675 GCA_036554845.1 Pyrinomonadaceae bacterium | reverse complement strand
TGGTACGCACGCACTTTCGAAGTCCCGGATGAATGGCTGCCAACAGATCTGCTACTGAACTTTGGCGCCGTCGATTACTCGTCAACGGTTTGGATCAACGGACAGGAGGTGGGCCATAACCGGGGCGGTCACGTTCCTTTTCAATTTGAGATTGCGCCTTACATTAAGAAGGGATCCAATCGCCTCACGGTTCGTGTTGAAGATAAGCAAGACCCGCAACAGCCACGCGGCAAACAGTCGTTTACAGGCGAGTCGCACGGCATCGATTACTATTGCACCACTGGCATCTGGCAAACAGTTTGGCTTGAGCCCGCCCCTCCGATTCGCATCGAAGAACTTCGTATCACTCCTCATGCACATCGCAATCTTCTCGAATTAAGTATTTTCCTACACGCTCCCTCGTCGCCCTGGCGGATTGAAGTTGAGGTTCTGGAGCAAGGAAAGAGAGTCGCGCTTGTCGAAGATCTAACCGCGGTAGCCACCGGACGTCTGTTTGTGACGATTCCGTATGCCAAGCTCTGGTCACCGGAATCTCCGCATCTTTACGATTTGAAGATTCGACTTTATGAAGGAGATACCTTGTTAGATGAAGTCCGTTCGTATGCGGGCTTGCGCGGACTGCGACTTCGCGATGGCCAGTTCTTGCTGAATGGAAATCCAACCTATCTCAAGATGGTCCTGGATCAGGGTTATTGGCCTGACGGATATCTGACCGCGCCTTCGGATGAAGCGCTCCAGGAAGACATCGGTTGGACCAAGATGTTCGGGTTCAATGGGGCGCGCAAACATCAGAAGATTGAAGACCCTCGTTGGCTTTACTGGTGCGATCGGCTGGGCTTGCTGGTTTGGGAAGAGATGCCCAACGCGCGTGAGTGGTCATCGCGTGCAGAGGAGCAATTGTCAGCTGAATGGCAGACCGCAGTGCGACGTGACTATAACCATCCCTGCATCATCGCGTGGGTTCCGGTGAATGAGAGCATGGGCTTTCCGGGGCTGGGCCAGGAGCATGCAGGCCAATACGCATTCATCGAGCGAATGGTCCGTGTCACCCGGCGTTTGGATGGTAGTCGTCCGGTGATCGATAACGATGGTTGGGAGCACACCGACATCACCGACGTGCTGGCTATACACGACTACACGCCGACCGCGTCCCTGTTGCAGGAACGTTATGCCGACAAGCTGCAGGGTGGTGAATTGCCTTTGAAGATGTGGATTGGTGAGAAGCCCTTGTTCGCGCGCGGTTCCAAGGATCGCGGGCAGCCCGTGGTCCTCTCCGAGGTTGGCGGGTTCTTGAGCATCCCTGCTGATTTGCCTCCTGAGAAGCGAGACATGCTTTATCAGTTCTATGCGTCGTTCGAATCGCCGGACGAGTTGGTAGAGAAGTACCGTGATCTAATGAAGGGAATCGCGGAGCTGAAATTCCTGGCGGGTTTCTGTTATACACAGCTGACGGATATAGAGCAGGAGATTAATGGGCTGCTCACCTACGATCGCAAACCCAAAATTCCACCTGAAAGGATTGCAGAGATCCATCGAGAGATGTTTAAGGGGAGGGGAATCGATTGATGATTGGCGATTGCCGATTGTCGATTTGCGTCGCGTTTGGAGATGTTTGGTAAGTACGAGCCTCTCATTCACACGGGGCTTCAGCCCGGTGCTGGGTGCGGATACTGCCGGAATTGGTCAACGGTATCAAATAATATGCGACAGCCAGACGTTATACCCTCAGCACTCTCCGGAGAACCGTTAAAACGTTTCCTTCTTTCAAACTGTGCTCGTCACCGGGAAGAAACCCCGTATGAAGGAGAGGAGTCCAAGCTCGAACTAGTCTTCAGTGGCCTGTCGGAACTTGCGCAAACCTGATGCGAACCCCCGCCTTCATTGAACTCGTTCCCTTGCCACTCCAGCTTCCACACTCCTCGGATAACGACGCACCAGTTCCCGAAAGGCCGCGCCCTCGTAGCGGAACTTCTTCGACTCAACGTCAAACAAGAAACGCACCCCCACCCGGTTGTAACGATCCAAACCGCTGTAATTCATGAAGTACGAGAATTCAGTCGCCCGAGTAAATGAGAAATTACCACTTGATACAACCTCGTTTACTCTTCGTGTGGCATCGCGAGTAAGTCTTGTCGCGGCAGCCTCTGCCGATTCGGCATAGATCAATAAGACCGCTGGCCGCCAAACTGACCTCCTGAATAGATCCAAAAAGATCTTTGCTCGAGCGATACGGTCAAAATCCTTCGACGCTCGAATCAGAAATAGTAGCCTTTCATCGTCACCTCTTATTGATGGTGAAGCCAACGCCTCTCGCTGAATCCAGCCTTGAGTGCGTTTGGTTACGCTGACTCGGTAAAAGACAATTCCATCTCGGGTGGGGCGCTGAGCTCGAATTCCAACCACGCGTCCGCGACCGAGTCTGCGGATCAAATTAGCCGACAGATCGGGCGCATCTCTCAAAGCCGATAAACGTTCGTCAACCACGACAGCAAGTCTTCCGCTGGACGGGGCATGACGCTGTTGGGCCACTGTGTCGGAATCTAATGAGATAGAGAGAGGAGAAAAGAGTAGAAAAGCTATTCGACGAGCGAGAGTGAGTTTCGTCATGTAGGTGCTCCGGTGAGATAGAGCTATTCAAGTTGGTTGTTGATTATCTGCTTGCTAACCCGGCGTTCCGAACACGATCGTTGTCCTTTCTTTCCGCAGCTATTACTCGCTGGGCCAGACCTGCGTGGTGAAAGTGACAGATCGCAACGGCCAGAGCGTCTGCGGCGTCCTGAGGTTGCGGCGCAGTTTTAAGCGATAAGAGTAGGCGCACCATCTCCTGCACCTGGTGCTTCTCGGCATTGCCATAACCAACGACCGTCTGTTTGACGAGTCGCGGTGAGTACTCGTGAATCTCGAGTGCGGCGCGCTCCGCAGCGACAATAGCCACTCCGCGCACCTGGCCCAACTTCAACGTGACCTTAACGTTCGTGGCAAGGAATCCGTCCTCAATCGCACAAGCGTGAGGGCTGTGACGTTCGATCACCTCCTCAATACCATTTGAGATTCCGAGGAGCCGCGACGGAAAACTTCGGTTAGCGGGTGACCGAATTGCGCCAAACTCAAGCAGGCGATACTTGTGGCCATCGCCTTCGATGACTCCCCATCCGGTGATTTCACTGCCGGGATCGATTCCTAAGACACGCATAAAGGGTGGAAGGTGTGCTCTCCTGGACTCGCGGGACTGTGTACTACAATCCACCGGTTTCCACAATGCAAAAGTTTTTGTATGGCATCGCTTTGCACAAAAGTCTTTTTGGAGTTCGGGCAGCCGCACCTTGCGGTGAGCCTTCGGCTTACCGAACCTTCATATATTTTGATCGAGGCTTTTGCCTCAAAGATGGAACACTTCAGGCATAGCCTGATATTTAAGTTGGACTAACGGTAAGCCGCAGGCTTACCGCAAGAGTGCGGCCGAGCCGTACCCAAGAGACTTTTTGTGCAAAGCCGTAGGACATTAGTGGCAATGGGCGAATAGGGGCCTCAACCATTGCTTCTATTTGTCCTATTGGGTTCCACATATAGGTCCTATTATTCGGTCAATGCTGTTAATAACTACCTTCCTTCCGGCGTTTATCGAGTGGAAACGCCAGAGGAGGGCACAGTGCAGGCAGCTGTTAAGACATTGAAAGTCGTTCCAAACCCGCCCGGAGAGCTTGAAAGCCTTTTCCGCACCCATCACGACCGCGTGTTTCGTACCGCGCATCGGATCACCGGCAGCGCCGCTGATGCTGAAGATGTAGTGCAAACCGTCTTCCTGCGGTTGGTGAAAGGGCAGGACACCTATGACTTTTCCGGTCACCCGGAAGCGTATCTCTCACGGGCCGCAATCAACGCCTCGTTGGATCTCCTGCGCAGTCGCGCCAGAGCCAAATCTGTAGGTTTAGACGACGTCGATCCCGGCGTCTTCGAAAGCAAATCAAAAAACCCCGAAACTGAACACGCCGATCGTGAACTGCAAGCGCTCATACGCCAGGCAGTTTCCCGTCTGGGCGCTACGGCTTCAGAGATGTTCGTGCTTCGCTACTACGAAGGTTATGACAACCAGGAGATTGCGAAAGTTTTGGGCACTTCGCAGATCGTGGTTGGAGTCGTATTGCATCGAGCACGTACAAAGTTGAGAAAAGAGATAGGGCACTATCTGGAGAAACATCATGAAAAGCACTAACGATATCGACAACATCCTTGACAAAGCGATCGCCGAAATTCGCAACGAACCGATCGACCAATCGGTCGTTGACCAGTCAGCAGATCGTGTTTGGGCGCGATTGTCTGCTGAAACCCTAGGAAGCAATGTAAGAGAAGCCGAGCGGATCGAGGGCTGTGCTGATTTTCAATCGCTAATCCCTGCTTACCTTAATGGTGATCTATCGGAAGCTCGGTCACTGCTCTTGGTGGACCACACGCATGAATGCATTCCGTGCCGCCGTGCGATGAAAGAAGCGAAGACGCGCAGAGTAACACCGGTACACACGGTGGCAGCAAAGCGACGTTACTCAGTGCAGCCGGTAGTCTTGCGTTGGGGTGTCGCCGCAGCGCTGGTTATTGGTTTGGGACTGCTCGCAATACCTCTGCTGCAACGTTATCTACCAGTGGGTGAAGTTGAAGCGATTGTGCAAGCCGCAGAAGGTCAGGTCTATCACATCGCCGATACGACTACGCTGCCGGTGAGCGTCGGCGAGAAGTTGGGACGCGGTGAACGCATCCGCACCGCGAAAGACGCACACGCGTTTGTGAGACTTGGCGACGGAACCATGATCGAACTAAAGGACCGTTCCGAATTCTCAATCAACAAGAACAGCCAGGGAACCACGATTCATTTAAACCGCGGGTCGATCATTGTTGAGGCTGCCAAGCAGCGCAATCAGCGTCTGTTTGTCGACACAGGTGACTCGTTGGTCTCAGTAACCGGCACCATCTTCTCCGTTAACAACGGAACCAAGGGCGCGCGTGTGTCGGTAATTGAAGGCGAAGTTGTTTTGGACCATGCCGGAAACGAGAAGGTCCTACACGCCGGTCAGCAGGCCGCAACCAGCAAGTCACTCGAAGCTGTTTCGGTGAGAGACGAGGTCGCGTGGAGCAAGAATGCTGGGAAGTATGCCGAGGCACTTAAGGGACTAGCTTCGCTCAACAAAGAGTTGGTCCAGGTTGCGAAGCCAGGCGTGCGAAACTCGACACACCTTCTGGATTTGATGCCTGAGAACACTACGGTTTATGCGGCGTTGCCAAACCTAACCACAACGTTTGCTGAATCGCATCGCATCATGCAGGACCGCATCAATCAGAACCCGGCTCTCCGCGAATGGTACGAGAAGAAGCAGCCGGGTGATGGTCCAAACACCGATCAGGTGATGCAGACCGTTAGAGAGTTTGGTGAATACCTCGGTGAAGAGATCGCCGTGTCGGTTTCCATGGATCAAAAGGGCGAGCCCGTGGCGCCGCTTGTATTAGCCGAACTCAAGAACGCGGTGGGCTTCCGTCAGTTTATCGAGCAACAGATTGCGAAATATGCCGGAGCCGACGCGAAAAAGGCGCCGATCATCTTTGTGGAGGACCCGCTGACCGCTACACCTCAGCAATCAGCTGATGATAAGAGCGACAAGGCCCTCTACGTTTGGATTCAAAGTGATCTGTTCGCAGCCAGTCCAAACCTCGGGCAGCTTCAGAGTTTGGCCACGACCGTTCAGCAAGGCGTCAAGAGTAGCTTTACGACTACTCCGTTTTACGGTCGCATCTTCCAGGTTTATCAGCAGGGCGCGGGTCTGGTGGTGGCGGCGAATCTCGAACGCGTACTCGAACAGACCAAGGCGGAACGTTTCAAAGAGGCTGGTGCTGAGCAACGCGAAGAAGCGCTCAAGCAGTTGGGCGTATTGAATCTCAAATACTTCGTGCTCGATCAAAAAGAGAGTGCCGGTAAGACGCAAACTCAGGCATCACTTTCATTCAGTGAGACTCAGCGTGGCATTCCGTCATGGCTCGCCGCACCTGGACCAATGGGTTCACTGGAATACATCTCGCCCGACGCGAATATCGTTGCCGGGTTTGTGGTGAAGAATCCGGTTGCCCTGGTTGATGATCTGTTGGGTGCAGTCGAGACCGTTTCGCCTGATCTACGGAAGAACCTGGACAAGTTGCAGGCTGATCACGGTCTGGATGTGCGGCGTGATATCGCAGCGCCACTCGGCGGAGAGTTTGCATTTGCCATCGATGGACCAATTCTGCCGACACCGTCCTGGAAACTGGTCTTTGAAGTGAATGATCCAGTGCATCTCCAGCAGGCCCTCGAGAAGGTTGTCGGCGAGGTTAACAAAGAAGCGGCACGATTTGGCAAGGGTGGTCTGGTTTGGGACCGCACCGAGATTTCCGGTCGTCCGTATTACACACTTCGCTCGGCAGACTTTGCTGTCGAACTGAACTTCACCTACGTGAACGGATACATGATCGTGGGACCAAGCAGAGCGATGGTCGAGCGGTCGGTTAGATCGCAGGAGCAGGGTTACTCGCTATTGCGTTCCGCGAAGTTTATTGCGGGATTGCCGGCTGATGGAAATGCAAACTTCTCGGCGTTGTTCTATCACAACCTCGCCCCGTTGGTTCAGCCACTCGCGGATCGTCTGGCAAGTTCGGCGGGCTCGTTGCCGCAGGAACAACAGGAAGCAATCAAGTCGATCGCTGCTGATATGCCACCGACGCTTGCTTACGCTTACGCACAAGGTAACAACATTACCTTTGCCGCAAACACCGAGGGTGGACCGTTTGGTTTGAGCCCGGCGAGTTTATTGGGAATGCCCAACGCGCTCGAGATCCAGCACATCATGCAGCAGGGGATGAAGAAGTAAGATCAGAGGTCAGAGGTCAGAAGTTAGAAGTCAGAAGTCAGAGGTCAGTTGCCAAAGATATCAGGTTAGGAAAGGGTGGTTTACCCCCGCCGGTTCGGTAACAAGATCTCTATGTCTCAGGTGTGGTGCCAAATCTTCTCAGCTTGATGCAACCGAACCGGCGGGGGTAAACCACCCTTCCTAACCTGATATCTTTGGCAACTGACCTCTGAACATGACTACTGGCCACTAACAACTGGCCACTAACAACTGCCCACTGACCACCAACACTAGCGCTATGAAACTCCTCTCAATCTCCCTGGGGTCATGGCTAGTAGGATTATCAATGATCCTACTAGCCTTCTTCCTCGTTGAAGGTCACAACCTCTCCGCTGCCGATATCAAAGGCGTCACGGTCACCTCTTTGATCATCGCCGCGCTCCTCTTCTCGCTTGCCTACGCCCCGTCACTCTTCTGGTTACGCCGGCGCCTCGGTGGTTGCCGCCCGCGAGCGCTGTTCCCGCTAACCTCCGGCCTCGTTCTGAACATGCCCGTCTTTCTGATCGGAATATTGGCAATCGGCAGAACTTTGGTGGCCACTGAAGCGTTTGCTTTTATCGGCGCTTTCATTTTAATGGGAACTGCATTCGGTCTTGGATTTGTTTTGCATTATCAAGATAGGACGATATAAGTAACGAGCATGGCGTCTGCCGTACCTCTTCAACATCAGCATCTTCCTAACAGCGCGAACTTCGCTCCGGTCATCGACCTTAACGACTTGAGTGTTCAGTTTGGAGGACGACCAATCCTTCAAGGCCTTCGCGGTGAGTTGCGTGGTCGGGCTATTGGTCTGCTTGGTCCTAATGGAGCTGGCAAGACCACCTTGATTCACACGCTACTCGGTTTTCATGCTCCCAGTTCCGGCACAGCGCACATCTTCGGTCGCGACATCACGACTGATGCGAAAGAGATACGCCAGGTCATCGGATACATGCCCGAACGCGACTCGTTCATTGCCAAGATGAGCGCTGTTCGGTTTGTGCGGTTGATGGCTGAACTCTCCGGGCTGCCTTCAGAAGCCGCTCTCGAACGAGCACACGAGGCGCTCTTTTACGTCGGACTTGGCGAGGCGCGTTATCGCAGTCTCGATACTTACTCACTGGGAATGAAGCAGCTGGCGAAGCTGGCGCAGGCGATCGTTCATGGACCACGTTTGATATTTCTTGATGAACCAACGAATGGTCTGGATCCGCCTGCGCGCCAGCGAATGATCAAACTCATTCGTGAGATTCGTGACAGCGGGCAAGCGAATATCGTTCTCTCTTCACATCTCTTGCGTGACGTTGAAGAGTGTTGCGAAGAGATCCTGATCCTGAGGGACGGACGCATCGCTGTTTACTGCAACCTGGAAGAGGAGCGGAAGGCGAATCGCAAATTCCTGGTATTGGAAACGCGAGGTGATCATACGGCGTTCGGTCGAGCGATCTCCGCGCTTGGTTGTGAGTACGCGCTTACGACGGACCACCGGGTGAAAGTTGTGTTGCGCGACGGCATCGATGTGCGCGACATCTACCGCCTTGCAGGTGAACACGACATACAGATTCGACGATTGAACTATAAACGCGACTCGCTCGAAGACATCTTCCTTAAGGCTATGGAGAACGGTCATGGCGGTTTATGAGCACACCTACAAACGCTATCAGGGCGTGCTGACTCCTGACTGGAGCCGGTTCCTGATCATCCCTCGTCATGCCGTTCGCGACGTTTTCAAGTCAAAGTTGTTCATGGCGTTCTTTGTGTTCTGCTTTGTGCCGATGCTGGTCGAGGCGGTGTTGATCTACCTGCATCACAACGTAACAGCGTTAGGAGTTTTCAAGGTAGCGGTGACTGAACTGATCCCGATTGATGCCTGGTTCTTTCAAGCCTTCGTCGGTATTCAGAATGGTTTTGCGTTCTTTGTCGCGTTGTTGGTTGGACCACCGCTGGTGTCCAGAGATCTGCGAAATAATGCGTTGCCGCTCTATCTTTGCCGGCCGTTCAGTCGATCTGAATATGTGCTGGGAAAGATGTCGGTGCTGCTGATTCTTCTTTCCTTGATGACCTGGGTGCCGCAACTACTTCTGTTTCTATTCCAGTCGTACTTACAGGGCTGGTCCTGGTTTGTGAGCAATCTATGGATAGCAAATGCGATCTTTTTTAGTAGCGTCGTCTGGATTTTGCTCCTCGCGCTCTTGACGCAGGCGATCTCTGCCCTGGTGAAGTGGCGAGTGGTGGCAAGCGCAGCATTGCTGGGCATCTTTTTTATTCCCTCGGTGTTTGGAGAGGTGGTGAATCAGATCTTTCAGACACGGTGGTTCAGCTTGATTAGTCTGGGAGCTCTCATCGCGAACATCACGGCTGGGCTTTTTGGCACCTTCACTGGACCTACGGTCACGCGCCGGTTCGAGGATGCGAATGGGGCAATCGTGCAGGTGTCCCTCTACGAGCCACCGCTGTGGGCAGCCTGGGCCATGCTGTTTGTGATCTGTGCAACCTGTCTGGCGCTGCTTTCGAGGAAAGTGAAGGCGTATGAGGTTGTGAGGTGAGGCTTTTGGATTTGTGTGGGCGAAAGAATTGCGGTTGTCGGATTGCGGATTGCGGATGTCGGATTTCGGATTTCGTGTTGGGATGGACCGAAGTTTAGAAAAAGAGAATCGAATCCTGAATACGACGAAAAGGTGACGCTAGAGAGAGAACTGACATGAAAGAAGAAATCCCAAATCCGCAATCCGCAATCCGCAATCCGAAATCCGACATCCGAAATTCTTCGTCCACGATGATCATCTTCGACGATGTCTCGAAATTCTATGGCGAGATACTCGGAGTGAATCGCATCAATCTCGCCGTCGCGCCCGGTATTACAAGCCTCGTTGGACCAAACGGTGCCGGCAAATCGACGTTGATGAATCTGATGACCGGGTTGCTGCGTCCGACTCGCGGCAAGATCTCGATCCTGGGAATCCCTACCGACCAACCACAAGAGCTCTTTCGAAAAGTCGGTTACTGCACTCAGTTCGATTCGTTTCCCCGCGGTATGACTGGTCGCGAGTTCATCAATTCGTTCCTGTTGGTGCATGGCTACTCGGCTAAGGAAGCACAAGAACTTACTCTGACAGCGCTGGAGCGTGTAAATCTCGTCGAGGCCGCAGATCGGAAGGTGGCCGGTTATAGTAAAGGAATGCGACAGAGAGTCAGGCTGGCGCAGGCGATCGCGCACCAACCATCTGTGTTGATTCTTGATGAGCCGTTGAATGGTCTCGATCCAATGGTCCGTGCTGAGACCATCGCCTTGTTTCGAAAACTCGCCGCCGAAGGTCTGCACCTGGTCATCTCCAGCCACATCCTTCACGAAGTAGACATGATGTCGGACCGCGTAGTGTTGATAAATAACGGCTACATCGTGGCAGAAGGAAACATTCATGGCGTGCGCGACGAGATGGAAGAGCATCCGATGCAGATTCTCATCCGTTGCGATAACCCCTCGCGACTGGCAGCGCAGGTTTTTGATCACAACCACATCGTCGAAGCGCGTCTTCATGATGATCGTCGCGGGCTCTTTGTGAGGACGCGTGATGCCGATCGCTTCTATTTGTTGTTGAACCAGGTAGTGTCTGAAGGTGAGATAAACATCGAAACAGTTGCGCCAATCGATGATGACATCAGCGCTGTGTATCAGTATTTGATTGGCTCTGAGGGCGCCTGAGAAATGTGGTCGCGGATGAAACGTGGATTAAGCGGAGGGATAGCATGCGGCCTTGCCTCAAGAGTCTGAAAACCGATTCTCATTCACACCGGGCTTTAGCCCGGTGATCAGGAGGACGACGATGGACTAACCGTTTTAACGGTTTCTCGATGCGGTGAAAGCTTTTCGTGGTGAAGAGGTTACGGATATTAAAAGATAGAAACCGTTAAAACGGATGGCTTCCTCAGTCCCGCCCTTAGTCACCGGGCTGAAGCCCGGTGTGAATGAAAACTACTTTTAGGGCAAAGCCATAGCAGGCCTTGAAGCGAAAGAAGATTTTCCGATCCGCGTCATCAGCGGCCGAAAGGAATTAAGAGACTTATGAGTGCAGCTGTCGATATCCCCACAAAGAACAAGTCCTCGCTGCCCTGGTCGCTCTGGCTGAGACAGATTCGCGCGATCTTCCGTATCGAGGTCAACAAGAATTTTCTTGGCAGGCGTTCACTTCTGATCTATCTCCTGGCTCTGCTGCCGATCATCCCGTTACTCATGCTCGCGCCTTTCACACCACCGGGTAGCGAGTGGCAGGACTTTAGAACCTACAACATGATCTTTGCCGTCTATTACGGTGGCTTGATCCTGCGCACAGTCGTTTTCTTTGGGTGCGCCTGGATCTTCATGAACCTTTTTCGCGGTGAGATCGTGGACCGCAGTCTTCACTTCTATTTTCTCAGTCCGGTGAGAAGAGAAGTGTTAGTTGTCGGCAAGTACCTCTCTGGCCTGGTTACCTCGATCATTCTCTTCACCACCGCCACCGTTGTATCGATGTTGCTACTCTACCTGCCCCACTTCTATTCCGAGAGCGTACGTTTCTTTCTTGATGGTGTGGGAATGGGCCAATTGCTGACCTATGCGGGAATTACGATGCTGGCATGTATCGGATACGGCGCGTTCTTCCTGGTGATTGGACTGTTTGTTCGCAATCCGATCATCCCGGCACTGGTGCTTTATGGTTGGGAGTGGATCAACTTTCTCTTGCCACCGTTACTGAAGAAAGTCAGTGTTATTCACTATCTGCATTCCCTCACGCCTGTTCCTGTGTCAGAAGGGCCATTCGCGGTAGTTGCGGAACCGACACCTGCCTGGATTGCGGTCCCGAGTTTGATCTTAGTAACGACTTTAGTTTTGGTATTGGCGAGTTATCGCATCCGGAAGATGGAGATCAACTACGGCAGCGATTAACAGGCAGTGGTCGGTGGTGAGTCTGGGGGCTTTGCTCTTTGGGGTTTGGGCTTTGGTTTTTGGTCTTTGACCACTGATTTTGCAATCATCACTTACGACTGACGTAACGATTTTCTCGCAACCAAAATCGCCAGGGTTTGTCGATCCACTCTTCGGCATAATCGATTCCAATACGTGGGCCAGAGATGATGCTTGAACGCTTAACTGGTTCACCTTCTTCAATCCAAACTTGATCACCCAACAGATCTGCGCGATTAAGTCGGCGATCAATCCCCATCGCAATACAGAGCTTTCCTGGTCCACTCGTGAGGTTGCGATCAGAGTGTGTCTGCCGTCTTTCCCGCATCAATTCAATTCCTTCTACAGGCTCGAGCGCGCGAACCAGAACTGCGTGTGGAGTATTCTCAACATTCGTCACGACATTGAACTGGTTATACATGCCATAGACGAAATAGACGTAAGCCGTGCCGCCGACGCCGTACATAGTTTCAGTGCGTTCTGTGCGGCGTCCCCCAAATGCGTGTGAGGCGCGGTCTTCTGGCCCACGATAAGCTTCCGTTTCCACAATCAATCCTGAGACGCGCGTGCCGTCAGATGCCGGCACAACCAGCAGCCTGCTGAGCAGATCACGCGCGACGGTTAGCACATTCGGTCTTGTGTAGAACTTGCGAGGAAGTTTTGGCATTTATTAGTCAGTTGTCAGTTGTTAGAGGTCAGTTGTCAGAGGTCAGAGGTCAAGGTAGAGGTTAGCGGGGTCAGCAGTCAGAGGTCAGAGACTGCTGACAGCTGACCATCACTGACCTCTGACGTCTGACCTCTGACCCCTCACCGCCATACCTCCCAAATCATTGCAAAGAAAATAATGAACCCAATCACAATGATGCCCCTCCTAATCCAAACTTGACCAACCCTCACCGCCATTCGCGCGCCAAAATAACCGCCGAGTAGCGCTGCACCCGCCATCACTAACGAATCCGACCACACTACCAGACCAGTAAGAGCGAAGCTGACCACCGCAATACTGTTGATGCATATCCCCATGAAGTTCTTGATACCGTTGGCTCGGTTTAGATCGTGCAGACCAAGTAGCCCCATCGCTGCAAGCATCAGGATTCCGTTACCCGCTCCGAAATAGCCACCATAAATCGAAGAGAAGAACTGAAAGATTATTGCACCCAGCCACCAGGACATCCGCGGATCGTCATGGATGGGTTGCAGGCGCAGGCGTCGAGTGATCGACCCCTGGATCATGAAGAGAAGAGTCGCAAAGAGAATTAGAAAAGGAACCAGTCGCGCGAACGTTGGTGAGGGTGTCCAGATCAGAAGCCAAGCGCCGATTGCACCGCCGATGACGCTCGTGATTCCCAGGCGCAGCAGAATTTGGGAGCTGTTCTCCAGTTGCTTTCGATAACCGTATAGACCACCAAACAGGCCGGGCCATAACGCAACGGTGCTGGTGGCATTTGCTACTTTCGGGTCAAGCCCCAACCAGATTAGAGCGGGAAAAGTTATGAGTGTTCCGCCTCCCGCAATTGAATTGATCACGCCAGCGACAAAGGCGCTCAGGAAGAGAATGACGGCGTGTGTTAACGACATGCGCGGATGCTATTGGGACCCAGTCAACAAACTTGTGCATGTTAGAATGCAACTTCACGTTAGACCAGCGGAAAAAGATCGCACCACTCTCGAACTTCATGTTCCCAACACATTCTTCAGCCATGCGGTATCGCAAAATCACAGTGTTATTGATCAGTGCGTTCGCGTTACTCGCTTTGCTGGGCAACGTTCCTGGTCGCAACCTTGGAGTGCGGTGGCAAGCGCAGCGCGACACCGCTTTGGATTTCGGAAC
>DATBMP010000228.1:0-6114 GCA_036554845.1 Pyrinomonadaceae bacterium | reverse complement strand
ATGATGCCAAAGGCGCCCATGTTCATGAGCGTGTAAACAAAGAGATAGATGATCAGTCCGAGATAGCCATACGTGTTTGCTGCTACCAGGCCCAATAAGAGATAACCCGCGTTCGAGATGGAAGAGTACGCGAGTAGGCGTTTCGAGTTCGCCTGAGTTACGGCAGCCCAGTTGCCCACCATGATCGTGAGCGCGGCGACCAATCCAAGTAGTGGCGCCCAATCCTCACGCATTGACGGCAGCGCTTCCACAAAGATGCGCGCATAGAGAGCAAAACTAGCGGCCTTTGATCCTGTCGAGAGAAATGCCGTGACGGAAGTCGGCGCGCCTTCGTAGGCATCGGGCGCCCACATGTGAAACGGCACCGCTGCAATCTTGAAGAAAAGACCGGCCGCTAGTGCGATCATTCCGAGCAATAACAGAGGTCGTAAGGAAGCCTCGCTACTGCCACCTGTGGCAGCGACGGCAGCCCCAATACTGCTTCCAATCTCACCCAGGTTTGTAGAACCAGCTACGCCATAAAGTAATGACATCCCGTAGAGAAGTATTCCCGAGGAGAACGCTCCCAAAAGGAAATACTTCATCGCTGCCTCGTTTGATCGCTTCTGCCGTTTGGTGAAGGCGACCAGGACGTAGAAAGTAATAGCCATCAACTCAAGACTTATGTAGAGAGAGATGAGATCGTACCCGCAGCCGAGAAACATCATTCCGACTGTGGCAAAGAGGACCAGGGCATAGAACTCACCGTGCTGCTCGCCTTCAATGTCCAGGTAACGAGTAGAGATCGCGACAGTTAATGCGGCGGAGATTAGGAAGATTGATTTGAACAGTAGGGCGAAACCGTCGATACGGATCATGCCGTAGAAACCATCCAGAGGCAGCAATGATCGATTGGTCCACCATTGCAGTCCCAACGACGCTGCCGCGAGCGCGATACCGACGAGCGCGAAGTAGGCAATCCACTTACTCTTCTTGTAAGGAAGGACCACTTCCATCACCAGCGCCACACATGCCGAGATCGTCAGAATCAACTCGGGAGCAATTAATAAAAGATCCGCGACGTTGATTATGGAGGTGGTGTTGGCTTGGAAAATGAACATTGGTTTGGTGGTCAGTTGTTAGTGGTCTTTGGCCTTTGGTCTTTGGTATCTGCGCGAACGTCTCGCCAAAACGCAATCGACAATCGTCAATCGACAATCGTCAATCCCCTACCTTCCGCCGTTCGGCGGTTACGGGCGCGGCTTCCATCCCCGGAATCGGATAATCCGGCCGGATCTGCTTCACGACTGCGTTTACCGGTCTCGCAATGTAATCGAGTGTGGCCTTCGGATATACGCCGATCCATAACGACAAAATTACCAGCGGCAGCATGTAAGCCCACTCGCGCTTACTGAGATCCGGCAACAGTTTGTTCTTCGGATTCTCGATGTTGCCAAAGAACATTCGTTGATAGAGCCACAGCATGTAACCCGCATTGAGAATGATTCCCAGCGCACCCCACGCAGCCCACCAGGGATTCGCTTCAAAAGCTCCCCGGAGTGCAAGAAACTCCGAAATGAAAACACACAGCAACGGCAAACCGATCGCCGTCATGGCCATCGACAGAAACACAGCGGCATAACCCGGCATCACGTGAGACAACCCGCCGAACTCCGCCACGCTTCTCGTGTGTCGCCGCTCGTAGATGATGCCGACTAAAAGAAACAGAGCAGCAGAGTAGATGCCGTGGTTAATCATGTGCAGCACGGCGCCGTTGATGCCATTCGGATTGAGCGAGAACAATCCCAGCATCACGATACCCATCGACGAAACAGACGAGTACGCCACGAGTTTCTTGATATCGCCATCTCGCTTCACTACGAAATACATCGCCGCCAGCGCGCCATAAATGATCCCAACGATCGCCAGAAAGATCATCACGCTGCGAACTCCAAACGAGCCGAAGTACGACTCATCAGAAGAAGCGCTTGGAAACATTGGCAGGTTGAAACGATAGAACCCGTACGTTCCGAGCTTCAGCAAGATGCCTGCGAGGATTACTGAGCCAGCAGTCGGAGCCTCAACGTGCGCGTCCGGCAGCCAGGTGTGAAATGGAAACATCGGGACCTTGATCGCAAAACCAAGTGCAAAGGCAAAGAACAGTAAGACTTCAAGAGTCGTTACTGTTGCACCCGGTGAAAGCACCGAGCCAACGGCCTGGAGATAGATCAAGTTGAAGGTTCCCGTACCTGCACCTTTCGCCGCTTCCAGGGTGCTGTTCACCATCTGTAGCGCTTGTTCATTACCGGCAAGAAGACTAAGAGTTCCCGGAGCGATATTCGCGGTCAGCGTGGGATCCTGCGTCAGGAAATACATCTTCAAAACGCCCAGTAGCATTACGACCGAGCCAACCAACGTGTAGAGAAAGAACTTTATCGCCGCATAGAGTCGATTCTCGCCACCCCAAATTCCGATCAGGAAGTACATCGGGACCAGCGAGACTTCGAAGAACAGGTAGAAAAGAAAGAGGTCCATCGCAGCAAACACACCGACCACGGCGGTCTGCAACAAGAGCAACAGAGCGTAGTATTCCTTCTCGCGCTTTTCGATGTACTTCCACGATGACAGCGCGGCGATGACTCCCAACAAAGTAGTTAGAACGATAAGTAGAACTGCAACTCCGTCAACTCCCATCTGGTATCGCGCGCCGATTACCGGAATCCACTGGTAATCTTCGAGGAACTGCATACCTCCGATGCCCCGGTTGTAGCCCATCAATACGAGTGACGCGATAAACGTGATACCGAACCAGGCGGTAGTGAACTTCTTGATCAAATCGCCCTGGTCTTTCTTGAAAAGTGCCAGGATGATGATCGCGCCCAGCGTGGGTAGCCAGGTGACGATAGAGAGAATAGGCAAGTTGTCCATGATTAAACCGTTTGCGTCAGTGGTTCAATTCCGTCGAACTACCGACCTGATATCAAAATGCGATAGCAAAGAAGTTCTTCACAGCCGCCATAATGTCTGAACCAAAAACGATTCCGACTGCTGCAACTAATCCCAGCACCATGACAAGCGCGTAATTTTGCGTTAGACCAGTTTGAGCGGCGCGAAACAGTGGCGACATCAGTCGAATAATGAAGGCCGCAATCGTATTTACCAGACCATCGACGAGATATTTGTCGATGCCCCCGGTAATTCTGCTGACGAGTCTTGTAACCCAAGCCGACCCATTGACGATCCCATCCACGATCTTCGCATCAATCCAGTAGATGACTTTCGCGAGGTCCATCACACGGCGCGTCACTGTTAACCCATAAAACTCATCAACCCAATACTTGTTGTAACTCGCGACATAAAGCGGCCGCAGTCTTCGCGCCCAGATGTCGGACAAGCGCGGGTTTACTAAGTAGAAAAGGAATCCGAGCGCGATACCGATGGCAGCAACCAGTAACGAGATAACTATGAAGACCCATTCAGCCGCGGTGTGACTACCAACCCTCCCCTCAACAGCATGGGCCAGGTTGAACCAATGATGATCATTTCCGGTCACAGTTTCAGCCGGAGCAGCATGACTTTCAGCTGGTGCTGCTGTTCCGCCGTGAGATTCAGCTGGAGTGGTTGCATGAGACTCAGACGCAAGGCGGCCAAACTGTCCTGTCTGCGGATTCCAAATAACTGAATCCATCCAGCGAACAATGTTGAGCCGTCCGCCCGGATGCTCGTCGCCCGTGATGAACTTAAATGCTGGTCCAACTCCCACGAAACCGCCGATGATCGCCAACACCGCCAAAACAAATAGTGGAAACAACATGGAACGAGGTGACTCATGCGGGATGTGGACGCCGTGGTCATGCGCGTCGTGTGGTCCCGCGTGATCATCAATCGGGCCAACATGTTCGCCGGGTTCGTGTCGCGGACGATCCCCCGCAGATTCCAGACGCGCGTCGTGCGGTTTGATCCCTTCGTCAAACGCATGCGCATGGGCTTCGTCAGCTTCACCACCTGCCGGAGCTTCGAGAAAACGCTCCTTGCCCCAGAACGTCATCAAGACGAGGCGCGTCATGTAGAAAGCGGTACAGGTGGCAGCGATTGTTCCCACCAACCAGATCAACCATCCAAAGGGTATCTGCTCGGTTGAAGCCGCACTCCAGAGGATTTCATCCTTGGACCAGAAGCCGCTGAAGGGAATGATTCCGCAAATTGCCAACCAACCGGCAAGGAAAGTCAGGTATGTGTAGGGCATGTACTTTCGAAGGTTGCCCATCCGTCGCATGTCCTGTTCGTGATGCATTCCGTGAATAACACTGCCCGCCCCGAGAAACATCAGCGCTTTAAAGAATGCGTGCGTCATCACGTGGAAGATTCCAATGATGAATGCACCCACACCACACGCCATGAACATGAAACCAAGCTGAGAAACGGTGGAGTACGCCAGAACCTTCTTAATGTCGTTTTGAGTTATACCGATGGTGGCAGCAAAGATTGCGGTCGCAGCACCTACGAGAGCGACTACCAACATCATCGTTTTGGAATGCTGAAAAATGACATTGGTCCTGGTAACCATGTAAAGACCTGCCGTCACCATCGTGGCCGCATGAATCAATGCCGACACTGGCGTTGGACCAGCCATCGCATCAGGTAACCAGACATGTAATGGTAACTGGGCTGACTTTCCACACGCGCCAATGAACAGCCCGAGCGCAATCCAGGAAAGCAATCCCCAGTGACCAAGTGGTTCGAGAGGGAAAGTCCGCGCCTGACCAATAACCTCGGTGTATTGAGTAGTTCCGAACGTGGCGATGATTGCAAAGATCGCGAGCGCAAAACCAAAGTCACCGATGCGGTTCGTGATGAAGGCTTTGCGCGAAGCGTCACCAGCTTCCTTGCGACTGAAGTAGTACCCGATTAGTAAGTAGGAACAAAGACCGACTCCTTCCCAACCGACAAACATCATCAGGAAGTTTGAGCCCATCACCAGGACGAGCATCGAGAACATAAACAGGCCCATGTAGGCAAAGAAACGATAGAACCCGGGATCGCCATGCATGTATCCCGTGGCAAAAACGAAGATGCATAAGCCGACGCCGGTCACGACCAGCATGAAAATTGAGGAGAGTGGGTCGAGTTGGTAGCTCCATTCGACGTCGAGCACGGAACTGCGCGGCTCTTCTGTGACAGCTACTAACGTGGTCTGCGGTTTAGTTCTCTCTTCAGGTGAGAGTTGGTCATGACGTTCCTTGGCTACTTCCGCCGCCTGGGAAGCAGCGCGTTCATGGGCGCCAAGTGTTTGATCGACCGCGCCTCCGGGAATCCACGTAAACTTGAATGCTCCATCCTGGCTGGTGACGTAAGGATTGGGCCAGATTGCGTGACTGCTGAACCCGTAAGAGTAGACTGCGGCGACAGTGATGAGGAGAGAAAGCGCGATTGATCCGACGGCGATGGCGCCGATCAGCTTTTCAGAGAAACGAAACTTCCGGCCAAGTAGCCCATTGATTGCGGCGCCGGCTAGGGGTAGTAGAGGAACGAGCCAGATTAGTCGATGCATCACGTTGTCGTCATTGGTCAGTTGTCAGTTGTCAGTTGGTCTTTGATCCTTGGGCTTTGAGTATCCACTAGAAATTCAAAGTCCCAAGACCAAAGACCAGCTAACAACTGTCAACGGACAACTAACAACTGACCAATTACCACTTCAAAATATCAATCTCATCGATCCAGATTGTTTCCTTGTTCCGATAGAGAGCGATAACGATTCCCAACCCGATCGCGGCTTCCGCTGCCGCCACCACGATAACGAAGACTGAGAAGACCTGACCTGCAATTGCATTAACGTTGCCCGTCTCTTGGAGGTAACGAGAGAAGGCGATGAAATTCAGATTTGCAGCATTTAAGATCAACTCAATCGACATGAAGATCACGATAATATTTCGTCGTGTCAGCACGCCTGCAACACCAATGATGAACAGCAGTGCTCCGATAACCAGGAACTTTGATAGATCCGGATTGCGGACATTCTGGGCCATCTGATCAAAACGACCGTCAGCAGCTTGCTGAAAGACCAACGCCAATATTGGAACGAAGAAATTCATATCTACTTCGGCAACTCCTGCGCGGCTTCAATTGTCGAGACTT
>DATBMP010000159.1:0-4546 GCA_036554845.1 Pyrinomonadaceae bacterium | reverse complement strand
ATCGACAATCGTCAATCACAAACGTATCCTTGCGTTTATGAGCCGACCCTTTCCCATTCCAGACAGCGAGATCATTGATGTTGGACCACCAAAACGACGACGACGCTGGCGCTTTTGGGGAATCGGCGCGGTAATTCTCCTCTTCATTCTCTTCTCGCGCAGTTTGTCGATCTATCTTTCGGCACTCTGGTTCGAGTCTGTTGGTTACTCAGAAGTCTATTGGTACATCTTCAAGTTCAAGGCCGCGCTGTTTCTCATCTTTGCTTTACTCACGACCGCAATCCTGCGCTTCGCTTTATGGCTACTGGAACGCGCATTCCAAAGTCACGTACTCGAAACACGCACGATAGTCGTCAATAATCAGCCAATTCAGTTTTCACCCGCTCGCTTCGTTAGACCTGTAGCCTGGACTGTCTCAGTACTGGTTGGTCTCTTTTATGGTCTCGCGTTGAAAGACGATTGGGAGGTGTTTGCGCTCTATCGCAATCACATTCCGACGCCCCTTGTCGATCCCATCTTTAACAAGCCGGTGAGTTTCTACCTATTTGTCCTTCCGTTCTACGAAACGATCAGTTCGTGGTTGACCTTGCTCGCCTTTGTAGTCCTATGCGCGGCGCTGCTCTACGCGGCGATCACTATTCCCCAGCAGATGCTGAAGTCGGCCAAGCCCGCTGCGTTCGGTGTAGCACTGAAAGCCGTGTCGCTCGCGCTTGCAGTGTTCCTGCTGTTCCTCGCAGTGCGAACCTACCTATCACGTTATCCATATCTTTGGTTGGACCATCAGACTTTCTCAGGCGTAACGTACACCGAGGCGAACTACCTACTTCCCGCGCTCCTTCTCGTTTGCCTGGGTTTGATACTCGCGGCACTAATCGCCGTAATCAATGCTTTCACGAAGAAGGGTATTCGGTTGTTGCTGCTGGGCCTCGCGATCCCGGTTGTGGTCTATATCGTTGGAGTAGTGATCGTGCCGGCGTATGTAAACAGCTTCATCGTCAAGCCAAATGAACTCGGTCGGGAAACGCCTTACATCCAACACAACATTGAGTTCACTCGACGGGCTTTTGGTTTGGAACAGATCGAGACGCGAGAGTTCGACGCGGAAAGTTCAGTGGAAGCGCTTGATCTCAACAACAATCGCGAAACACTCGAGAACATTCGCTTGTGGGATTGGCGCGCGCTGCAAGACACGCTGAAACAGATCCAGGCCATTCGGACTTACTACGATTTTCCGGACGTCGATGTGGACCGCTACAAGATCGAAGGCAAACCACGACAGATGATGACCGCGGTGCGCGAGTTGGTCGTCAGCAATCTTCCCGAACAATCACGCAATTGGATCAACGAGAAGCTGGTTTACACCCATGGCTACGGCGTCACGATGAACACCGCAAACGGATTCACGCGCGAAGGCTTACCACAGTTCGTCGTTTCTAATATGCCGCTCGAATCGCGCGCTCCAGAACTCAAAGTCACGCGGCCTCAGATCTATTTTGGACAAGAGACCAATACGACTGTTTACGTTAAGACCAAGCAACTCGAGTTCGATTATCCGCAAGGCGAAGCAAACAATTACACAACTTATGAGGGCCGCGGCGGCATAACAATTGGTTCGGGCCTTCGCAGGATGCTGCTGGCTACTGCTCTCGGCGATCTTTCACGACTGCCTTTTTCGGACGATGTCACAGCAGAGAGTCGTGTGCTGTTGAATCGAAACATTCGCAACATGGTTGACGCCATCGCTCCTTATCTGATTTATGACGTCGATCCGTACATCGTTACCAGTGAAGACGGACGTCTGTTGTGGATGCTGGATGCCTACACTGAGTCGGCGCGCTATCCATACTCACGTCATCACAGCGTGGGGAATCAACGAATCAACTACATTCGCAACAGCGTTAAGGTCGTAATCGATGCTTACGAAGGCACAGTTCAGTTCTATGTATTCGATCCATCAGATCCACTGATCCAAACGTATCGGGCAATCTTTCCTTCTGTCTTCAAGGATGCTGACGCGATGCCCGCTGACTTACGAACGCACGTCCGCTATCCGGAGACGTTGATCAAGGTGCAAGGTGAGGTGTTTGGCCTTTATCACACGACAAATCCCAAGGTCTTTTTTCAACGGGAAGACGTTTGGAGCGTGGCCCAGGAAACCATTCCTAACGAGGAGAATCGCAGCCAAAGCCGGCCACTCGATCCCTACTACGTGATGATGCAATTACCGGGTGAGGCGGAGGGACTCGAGTTTGTGATCATCCTCCCCTTCACTCCTGCGAGACGAAACAACATGGTTGGGTGGATGGCAGGTCGTTGTGACGCGGACAACTATGGAAAGCTTCTGGTCTACAACTTTCCTGAATCACGTTTGATCGAAGGCCCCTTGCAGATTGAAGCCCGCATCGATCAAAACCCGCAACTGGCAGCGCAATTCAGTTTGTGGAACCAACAAGGATCCAGAGTGATCCGCGGCCACCTGTTGGTGATACCCGTGGGACGCTCGTTGCTTTACGTCGAACCGATCTATCTACAGGCGCAGCGCAGCCCGATGCCTGAGTTACGACTGGTAGTGCTGGCAATTCAGGAGAGGCTCGCCTACGGCAACACGTTTGATGAAGCGATGCGAAGCCTTTTTGGAGATGCGGTTCCGAGTGAAACGCCTTTACCGCCTGCGGGCACTCCGACGACAACGGAGAAACCAACAACGGAAGGAACGCCATCAGTACCCGTGCCGAGTGCGAGTGTCATTCAACTGATTAATCGTGCGATACAGGAGTTTGACGATTATCAACGGCTGACTGCGGAAGGTAAGCACGGGGAGGCTGGACAAAAGCTGGAACAACACAAACGGACGTTGGAAGAATTGAAACGCCTGAGTGGGCGGCCGTAATGCTGAATGAAAAAAACCACGGCTGAAGCCGGTGCGGTCGTCTCTTGTTACGCTGACGTTGATGTACCACGCGGCTGAAGCCCGGTGGTGTCCTGAGGAACCTTGGGCGTGGTGATTTTACTGTCTCGCGATCTCCTCGCTGAGCTTCTTCGCGCGCGCCACCGAGTCGTTATATTCAGCCATGTACTCAGGAGACGACTTCATCTGCATGATGTATTCAATCTGCTTTTTTGCATCCGCGTCCCGCTTCGCCTCGTGATACGCCTCGGCCAGAGTCACTCGCAACAACGCATTGTCGCTACCAAAGCGCAGCCCCTTTTCCAGGTAGTCAATCGCCTTTTGCGTGTCGCCACCGAGAACCCTGGGAGCACGCAGATACAACTCACCTAAACCTAGATACGCACTGCCGTTCTGATAACTCTCGTCAATCTGAATCACCCTTTCCATCTGCGTCCGAATGTCTTCAACATTTGCCAGACCTGCAAGCGTGCTGTGTTCGGCGTCGCCGCCGTAGTTCGCGCCCAACCAAAAATGGCCGTCCGGTTTATCAGGCTGTAATTGCGCTGCCACCTTCCCCGCCTCAATACCGGCGCGAAATGCATCTTCTCGTTCTTTCTCGTCCGTGGTGTGGTCCCCCAGAAAAAAGTTGGCCCGCGCCAGCCGCCACGCCACCTCATAGTTTCCATAATCGAGTGTCTGTGCCTGCCGGAGCGCCACAATGGCTGATCTGACCTTCTGTAGGTCCTCGCGCTGAGAAAAGTCCCTGTCTGCCTCGGCAATCCTATCGCTCGCTCCGGCCGAGTCGTTCAAACTGGTCGTCGTGGTGGGATCCGGCTGTTCTCGATTGCAAGAAGCGGCTCCCAAAGCCACCAAAACGAGTAATATTATTGTAAGTTTTTCAGCCTGAGTTCTCATGTTTCCTTCGCAAATTCAACAAAACCCTCGGTTTTGAGTTCGAATTGTCTAGCTTTCCCATACAATGATTTTTGAAGGCGAATTGACCTGCCCCAAAAAGGCTCGAATGGGTTATATTGGCAACCCTCCAGCGACAAATCAGGCGACTTTGACGGCGCCGGCGTCTGGATTAACCCCTTTTTGATGCAGGAGCGACGAGTGGCGGCAGCAGCATTTTACGATCTGGAAGGAACACTCGTAAGCACCAACCTGGTCCATACCCTCGGCTTCTATGCCAGGAACCAGCCCGGGTTGCTTCGCAGTTTCAAGATGAGCGCGGCGACCATTTTGAGCCTGCCCGTGTTTGCAATTACTGACCAATACAGTCGAAAGGTATTCAACGACCTCTACTTCAAGCGCTACAAAGGCATCTACGAGGACCGTCTGCGTTACCTGGCTGAAGACCTCTTCGAAAAAGTCTTGAAACCAAATGTCTTCCCCGGGACTTACGAGCTGTTGGAAAAGTCGCGCAGCCTGGGCCTGAGACAGGTGGTGGTGACAGGTGCTTTGGATGTCTCAGTGAAACCGCTGATGGAACATTTGGGAATTACTGAATACGTTGCGAATCGACTTGAGTTTGTTAATGGCGTGGCAACCGGAAGGCTGCTTCCTCCGGTGATGGCGGCGGCAACGAAAGCGTCCTGGATCAGAGTTTTTGCAGAACGCGAAGGCATCAGTTTGAGTGACTCGTACGCTTACACC
>DATBMP010000109.1:0-4536 GCA_036554845.1 Pyrinomonadaceae bacterium | reverse complement strand
AACATCAAAAAACTGACCAGGCTTGTCGTTCTGTAAAGATTGGGTGGCGACTTGTACACCGTCGGCCAGAATGTCGAAGGTTCGTGGTCCACGTTCACTGCCCCAATAGGTAACAACCAAAGAGACCGGTTTGTCGGGCACAACACCCATATCGAACGAAACCCAACCACCATCCCGCGCGTGTCGCCATTTGCGACTCGAATGTTCACCCGCGTCCGTCTTTTCACCTTGCATGTTGTGATCGCGTTCCGGCTGCATCTCCCCCGGCTGCGCAAAATCGATTGTTATCGCCTCCAGGCGTTGCACGCGCTCTAGCTCTGCGCGGTAATCCGCCTCACGTACTTCCCATTCGTGTGGCGTGAATTGATCCCAATAGACAGCGTAGCGTCGATTGTGCATGCGAAAGAAAGGATAGAGAGTTACATCGCGAGGCCTGCCTACACCCTCGGTCTTGAATGTGACCGGCCCGTCAGCGGTGGGTTTGATCCATTGTGTGAGTGGACGACTTTTTGTGATGAGCGCCGGGACCAGAAATGGACCATTCGCGGTCTGATCGTCTCCTCCCAGTTCCCCCGCAAGTAATGTTGGTCCATAAAACAGCGCCACGCGTTGCGGGTTGTCTGGCATCGCTTCAAAGCGCAGCGACATCGGAATCTGGAGTTCAACCCGATCGCCATTCTTCCAGGTCCGGCGCAACTCAACGAAGCTCCCCGGTTTTCCTGCCACCGTCTTTGGTTGACCATTCACCTTCAGATTAAAGCCCTGTGTGGCCCAAGCGGGATAACGCAAACGCAGTGACAACTCGACTGGATTTTGCGTCTTAAACGTCAAGCCGACCGTATCTGACTCCGGATAACGCGTCTCGAGCTTTACTAAGATTCCCTTCTTCTTCCAGTTAAGCTTGGAGGCGATGAACAGATTCACCCAAAGTGTGTCTTCGTTGTGAAAGTAGATTGCTTCGCCATACCGCGAATGGTTCTCCATCCCGGTGCCAACGCAGCAGGTAAAACTGTCGAACGGAGTGGAATAGATTTTTCGCGCACCGGCCTTCAAAGGAACGAAGTAACACATCATGCCGTCGCCGGGATTCTGCGACGCGAGAATGTGGTTGTAGAGCGCGCGTTCATAGTAGTCAGCGTATTGGGCCAACGCGTGCCATGCGAAAAGATGGCGCGTCAGCTTCAGCATGTTGTGGGTGTTACAGGTTTCGGTGGTGTTTTCAGTCAGCCGTTCATTTAACTTATCGGGTGGGCCGAAATGCTCTCCGTCGCTGTTGCCGCCCGTAACGTACGAGTGGTGATTTACAACTCGTTCCCAGAAGAACTCAGCCGCAACTTTGTCATTATGGTCCCCGGTGAGTTCGTGGAGTCGTGCGAGACCAATCAATTTGGGAATCTGTGTGTTTGCGTGCAATCCCTGCAAGCGATCTTCGCGACGCGTGAGTGGATCAAGCACGGCCTGGTGATGGAAACGACGAGAAAGGCGTAGGTACTTTTCATCTCCTGTGCGGGCATAGAGTTCCGCAAGCGATTCGTTCATTCCGCCGTGTTCGCACGCAAGCATTCGTTGAAACTGTTCATGGTTCAGCTTCGCCACAGTTGCGTCGGCCCAGTCGCCCAACTTTACGGCAACCGTGAGCGCGTTCTTGTTATCGCAATACTTGTTGGCATCTAAGAGGCCGGCGAAGAGTTTGTGCAATGTATACCAGGGAACCCAGCCTCCATTGAGATCGAAACCTTGTGAGCGAATGTTTCCGGCTGCAACTTCGCGGAATATCTTTTTGCCATTAGGAATGGCAGCGACATAACCGTCACCGTTTGCTCGTTGACAATGTTCAAGCTCGCTGACGATGTAATTCACGCGCTGGCGAAAACGCTCGTCACCTGTAGCAGCAAACATCATTGCGCACGCAGACAGATAGTGGCCCAGTGAATGCCCGGCAATGCCGCGTTGCTCCCAACCGCCGTAAACTTCGCCTTTCGACTCCAGACCAGCTTCTTTTCTAAACCAACTCAGCAACCTGTCGGGTTCAATGCGCAGCAGATAGGCCGCATCAAGCATCATTGCTTTCTTGAATGGACCATCGAGGAGCCGAACGTCCGCGAGATCAAATGACTGCGCCACGGTTTGAATGCGATCGGGTACTCTCTGCGCCGCTGTTGTGTCCCAGAAGCCGCAGGGGAAACCTATTAGCAAGATGAAGATGACACGCGTCATAAAGTTTCTATGGCTACAGACTGTGTGAAAACTGAAAACCCGTTAGCGAGAGAGTCAGTACCACCGCGAAGACCGATCATCTAACTCCCAACAGGATATCGATCGTAAGCTGGTCCAACCGCTCGTACTTCAAACCTCGCGAAGCCAATGCTGCACGATCAAAATTTGCCGACAACAATTCACTCGTCTTCGCCTTCGAAAACTTCACGCCGGCACCATCACCACTCGTCTCGGCAATCTCCGCAAGAATGGACCTGATTTCCGGATCGGCATTCCACTGCGCGGCTTTCTCCTTCAGGATCAGGTAGGTGCGCATGCAACCTCGCGCAAAGTCCTTCACGCCTTCGTAATCTTCCGTGCGATATGCGTGCGCGTCGAAATGGCGCGGCCCTGAATACCCAACATCCTCGAGAAATTTCACCAACCAGAACGCGGCTTTGGGGTTGCCCGAACCAAAACGCAAGTCCTGATCGTAGCGGCCGGGAATTTGATCATTGAGATCAATATGAAAGAGTTTCCCCGACTCCCAAGCCTGGGCCACTGAGTGGGTCATGTTTAGTCCGGCCATGTGTTCATGGGCCACTTCAGGATTCACACCAACCATTTCGGGTCGTTCGAGTGTTGAGATCAGCGCCAGATAAGCCCCCGTGGTCGGCATGTAAATGTCCGCGCGCGGCTCGTTGGGCTTGGCTTCCAGGGCGAACTTGTAGTCGTAGTTCTGATCGAGCGAGTACTCGCAAAGATAGTTGAGCGCTTCTCGCAATCGTTTCAGTGCTTCGTCTGGGCGACGACATCCATCGGTTTCGACTCCCTCGCGCCCACCCCACAAGACAAAGATCTTCGCACCGAGTTCAGCGCCCAGATCCATCGCTCTCATGGTTTTCTGGAGGGCGTAAGCGCGAACCGACCTATCGTTTGCAGTGAACGCGCCATCGCGAAAGACCGGATCGTAGAAAAGGTTGACGGTCGCCATGGGCACTGCCACGTGATGTTCTTCGCAGGCGCGACGAAACTCTCCAATGATTCGATTACGTTCTTCGGGTGATGCATCAATCGGAACGAGATCGTTATCGTGAAAGTTGACGCCATAGGCACCAACTTCAGAGAGCATTCGCACAGCGTCAACCGGGGGCAAAGTTGGACGGACTGCATCACCAAACGGATCGCGACCCCGGTTGCCGACGGTCCATAAGCCGAACGTGAATCTGTGTTCAGGGCGTGGCGTTAGATTGCTGTTTGACATAATTAACCTTCACTTCCTTGGTGGCTTTTCAACCAGCTTGCGCAATGGTGCGCAACGCTGGATAAAGCGCACGGTACTGTTCGTAACGTTTGTTCATTAATGCGGTGGCCTCGGGATCGGGTTGAACTCGTCGAGCGACACGGACCGATTTTTCACACGCCTCGTCAACAGAAGACCACACACCGGCACCAACTCCGGCCAACAATGCAGCTCCATAAGCCGCGCCTTCTTCTGCCGCCAGGATCTCTACATCGCGACCGTAAATGTCCGCTTGAACCTGTCGCCAAAGTGGACCACGCGCACCGCCTCCACCGAGACGGATCGTTTCTACTGGAACTTTCATCTCGGCAAAGATCGTCAGCGTGTCGCGCAAAGAGAAAGCAACTCCTTCGAGAATCGCCCGAATGACGTGTGCACGTGTGTGGTTCGCAGCCAGTCCCACCAGCGCAGCGCGCGCATGCGGATCGAGATGAGGAGTTCGTTCGCCCATCAGGTAAGGAGCCCACAAAACGCCATCCGAACCCGCGGGAGCTTTAGCAGCCTCGTTGCATAAGAGTACGTATGGATCCTCATCGTGGCGGACGGTCTCATCGTCATGCACGACACCGAACTGATCACGAAACCAACGCAGAGACAGTCCAGCAGCTTGTGTTACACCCATCAAGTGCCAACGTCCGGGACTCGCATGACAAAACGTATGGACGCGCCCGCCCATGTCTAAGGCGGGACGTGAGGTGGCAGCAAAAACAACTCCGGATGTTCCGACGGTCGCGCTGACTGCACCGGGTTGCACGATTCCCATTCCCACTGCACCGGCGGCTTGATCCCCAGCCCCCGCGACAACCGGCGTGCCCTCCCGCAAACCTGTAGCTGCTGCGCCTTCAGATGAGACGCGACCAGTAATCTGAGTAGATTCAAAGAGCGCAGGCAGGCAATCCGGGTTTAGTTGTAGTGCTGTAACGACAGGTTCGGACCAACGACGATTTGCGACATCGAGCAAAAGCGTTCCCGAAGCATCAGCAACATCGATAGCTCGATCACCTGTCAAACGCAGACGGACAAAATCTTTCGGCAAG
>DATBMP010000106.1:0-6616 GCA_036554845.1 Pyrinomonadaceae bacterium | reverse complement strand
CGATCTGAATCAAGCGTCAAGGAAAAATAGGCAGGAGAGAGTGCAGGCTCTTAAAAAAAGCCTACTTAAAGGAATGAAGATGATTCACAAGAAAGATCATCAAGCCAGAAAAAGGCAGCGGGGCGTCTCGGTAATCGAGATTCTGATTGTCCTGACAATTGCGTCCATTCTGACAGCGATTGCCGTCCCACAACTCATGTCGCAGCGCCGTCTCATGCGTTCGTCATCAGTGGTGCGCGAGTTTATGACCCAACTTCGCTTCGCCAGGCAGTTGGCAATGTCCCAGCAAGAGGCCACCGCCACCGGGCCATTGCGAAGAGTGGCGTACACCTTTCAATACAACGACGCGCTGAAACAGATTCGTATCATTGGACCAATTCCCGCCGGCACCGCTTCGTTAGTCGATCCGAGTTATCCGAGTCTCGCCGGCAGTCGCGTGGTCACAACCGTGTCACTGTTGCAGGGTGGATTGCCTAGCTCAGAAATCTCCTACGGTTTTCCCACGACCGCAGAATTGCCAACCGGGTCGCCATCATTTCCGCAAGGCGCTCTCGGTGACGGCGTTTCGCGCACAGACCTGACAAACAACATAGTCAACATCACTTTCCAGCCAGACGGCTCAGTTGTCGATGGTTCAAACAATCCATTGGACCGCGCGCTGTTCATCTACAACAACAAAGCGCCACTGGGAACCGCATCAGCAGTTTCAGTCCTCGGCGCAACGGGCAGAGTCAAAATGTGGAGGTACCGTCACAATGTCAACTTGTATGCAGAATAGTCGTCCCTCCTCAAACAAAGATCGACGCTCTGAAGGTGGCTTCTCGTTACTCGAGATGGTCGTCGCGATGTTCATCCTGACCATTGGCCTTCTGTCAGTTGCCGCAGCCACCGGTTATGCGCTCATGGCAAGCAACCGAGGACGCGGCGTCACGAACTCGAAGATGTTGATCGTGTCGGCACTAGAGCAGATGGAAACTCTCCGGGATACCGGTCAGCTTACCTTTGCAGAGATATCCAACTCGCATGTGCAAGGCAGTTCCTTCAGCAATTTTCCAACCGAGTTTCTTCCAGTCTCAACGACCCCCGGTCCTGATGGCGTTCATGGCACTTCGGACGACCTGAGATCGCCGGGACCTGACGGCATCTACGGAAACTCCGATGACTTTACAGACTTCACCCGCGGGCGTTCGGGAGTGTCACGCCAGATCATAATCACCTCAATCAATCCCCTTCTTAAAAAAGTAACGGTGACACTTCGTTACACACCAAACGGCGGTGAGCAAAGGGAACTGGTTGGTGTCAGCTACATAAACGACGACGCGCACAGTAACTACATTCCTTAGTCCACATGGACCCGGGGAAGCCCAAGCGTAAGCGGAGGCAAATGCATGAATCCGAAGACTAAATTTGACGGCCAGGAAGGCTTTTCAATTGTCGAGATGCTCATCGCGATTACAGCGATGGTGGTCGTCTCAAGCGCCGTCTTTTCACTAATGGGAAGCTCGATGAGGATTTCGACTGCGGCGTATGAAATAACAGATGCCCAGGAGAACCTACGAACGGCTCAGGAGTTCATCAATCGCGACCTGATGAACGCGGGCGATGGATTGAATAGCATCAACAACATCCTCGTCACTCCGTTCTTCCAACAGAACTATCTCACCCTGACGCCGGTCAATGGTTCGAGACTTGCGATTTTGACTTCCGACAACAGTGTCCCCGCCGGCACCGTAGTTCGGGGATCGAATCCAACCACTACGGTGAGATCAGATCGTGGTCTAACGGATCGGCAGACCATTCTGGAGATCGACCACACATTCACGCCCGAAGTTACTCCCCTTGCAATCAACAGTGATGGCGACAAGGTGACGATTACCGGTACCGAGGCAGGACGCTTCCGTGTTGGGGAGATCTACTTCTTGACTTCAGCTAACGGCGCCACCTTTGGAACTATTACCGATATCAGTCCCAACGGCGCAAATACCAATTTGGAGTTTGCCACCGGAGACACCTTCGGGCTCAACGTTTCAGGTCCTGGCGGCAACATTGAGCAGATCTCAGAAGGAGGAACTATCGCGACCTCTCTGAGACGAATGAAGATCATTCACTACTACGTTAACTCGAGTGGTTTGTTGATGAGACGAGTTTTCGGAGTGCAAGGTACCGGCTTCACCGAGAGCGCCATTGCCGAGCATGTGCTCAACGTCCAATTCGTCTATTCACTGAGCCTGACCGATTCAAGCGGCAATGTGGTCCAGCCAACCCCGACACTCTCTACAGCCGAGCAGCAAACGGCGGTCCGACAAGTTGAAGTGACGGTGACTGTAGAAACAGCGCGTCCTTTGGCCAACGGTTTGGCCCAACTGTCAATGACAACCGCGACCAGCGTCCGGAACATGCAGTTCCGCCAGGCTCGTCAGCCAACGGCGTAAGCGATTTTTTCAGCCCAAGAGAATGCAGTGAGCAAGAGAGATAAGACTATGTCCCACAAAATATTGTCTCCAAGAAAAGATGAACGCGGTGCTGCTTTGGCAACCGCGATCCTGATGCTGGCCCTCATGAGCGCTATTGCCATGACGGTGCTTGCCGTGGTGCAGACCGAAACGCGTGTCGCAGGAAGTGACCTGGAACGAACCCAGGCTTTCTACGCCGCGGCTGCTGGTATCGAAAAGATGACCAGCGACTTTAGCGCGCTGTTCGGTCGCACTTCACGCCCCACGGTCACCCAGCTAAACAATATTGCTGGTTCGCCTCCGGATCTCGCGGGCGAAGGTTTTACTTTCAGCCAGAGTATTGCTCTTGATACAGCTCGTTTAGCGCAGATGCGTGCCACCCAGGGGATCACAAACGGAGCCTATCCGCACGTGGCTATTCCTGATGGTCCCTTTGCCGGTCTGACAGCGAGTGTTGCTCCCTTCAACCTCGAAAGTACGGCTACATCACCCAGCGCGCAGGTCACGTTGAAGCGCGACATGAACAACTATCTGATCCCTCTTTTTCAGTTCGGCATGTTCAGTGATGAAGATATCGAATTACACCCCGGTCCTGCCTTCGCTTTCAACGGCCGCGTACATGCGAACGGAAACATTTACGTCAACGGTAACGTGACATTCCTGGCCAAGGTTACCGCAGCGAATGAGTTCATCACCGACGTACTGCGGAATGGCAGCACACGAACCGGTGCCAACGTCCGTATGAAAGTTGGCTCGATCATGGTTTCCTCGACCCAGGGAAGCATGAACAATGGTCCAAACATTCCTGGAGCGAATCCTGGTGAGCGTGGGTACTTCCCAACCTCACCAGACGGCACAATCAACAGCAGTTGGAATACCACCTCCATTTCCGCAGCGGCGTCAGGCGTACCGAACCGTTTCGGTGGACAGCTTTTAACCCGCACGACCGGCGCGTCAGCGTTGAAGTTGCCACTGCAGTTGGACGGAAATCCGACGCGCGAGATCATCAAGCGTCGCATGCCAAACGACAGCATCACTCTTAGCGAGTCTCGCTATCATTCAAAGGCCGAGATCAGAATCCTGATCGAAGACGAAGGCCTGACAACCGACGCGGCACGCATAGATGCTTCACAGAATGGTGATGGAACGAACAATGCTGGAGTGAACCTTTCAACCTTCACACCAATGCCGTTACCAAATGCAGCGGCACCGTCTGGAGGTCGGGCCTTGTGGCGCATCAGCGATGCCGGTGCCTACGTTGACACGACGAGCACCTGCGTAAAGCAAATGCCCGCACCTTCGCCGTCACCAACTCCGACACCGATGCAGGCCGTAACCGTTCGAGGAGTAAAAGCGGCTTCTGAAACCGTTACGCTTCACGGACAGAACGTGAGAATCCCGGGTGGCTCGGGCCTGACCGGAAAGATTCTTATCCAGATCGTCGATCCGAATGGCGTGGCGCGTGACGTGACTAGCGAAATTCTCAGCATGGGGATGACAGTTGGTGAACCCAACGCCATCGTCATGTTGCAGCGGCCGCTGTGGGCTGCATTTACTCAAGGGTCACGTGACCAGACGAGCTCGACCGCCACAAACCATTTAGGTTTCCTCGTAAACAGCAGTTACCTGGCGGCGGATGGCGAAATCAAGATTGGTTCATCGAATCCGGTGATGAATACTACCTACGGCTACCTGACAGCCATCGCAGATGAACACGCCGGTCAACCGACGCGCGACCACACGCCACCGTCGAATGCGATGACTAACTTGATGACGGGAACACCAGGCGCAAACTGGGCGGCCTGGAATGCGATCGTGCCGATCAATCTCTACAACCCCCGCGAAGGCCACCTTAGGACAAGTGTTACGCACAACGCAGTCTACGAAAGAGGAATTACGAGTGTCATTGAATTGAACATGAAGAATCTGGCTCGTTGGATGGACGGAGTTTACGACCAGAATCTTCTCGCGGGTACAAATGCTGTCAGCACTAACATTGGCAAGCCAGACGGTTACATCGTCTATATTTCGGATCGGCGCGGAGACCGAGTCAGGTCGCTGGTCGACTCGTCAGGCGCGACGATTACCGCCAGCAATGGCATGGTCGATAATGCCGATATCTATGGTCCAAACGGAGCTTTGGATCCGGGTGAAGACATACAGGGCACAGGCACCCTGGTTAAAGACACTAATGAGTGTCCAGATCCTGCCGCACTGGTAACCAGTCCAAGCTACGGAACTGATCGAATCAAGCGAGCAGTTGCGGTGGCGGGCTGGTCCAATCCCAACAACTACTTCCGTCGCTCGATCCGACTCTTCAACGGAGAAGACATGGTATTGAGTGGCGCTTCGAACAAGCTTTCGTCCACTTTGGGTATCACAGTGGCGACTGAGAATCTCGCTTACATCTGGGGCAACTACAACACCAGCGGGATCAACGTGGCCCCAGGTAGCGGAGTTGCTTCGTTGAACGAATCAACATCGACCTCGCGCTACACCGGCGATCAAGTGCCTGCATCGATCGTTTGTGATGCGTTCTTCCCACTTTCAAAGACGTGGTTCGATTCCAGTAGTGCAGTACGACCCGATGACTACTCCGATCGCCGAGCCGATGCCAGTCTGCCAGGCGTGACGCATGAAACGTCGGTTCGCGCCGGTATCATTGCCGGTAACAACTTGTCAGCGCTAATGGGCGACCCAGACGCGGAAAACAATAATGATTCGCGCTTGAGCGGTGGCATGCACAACTTCCCACGATTCCTCGAAGACTGGTTGTCTGACGATCGTCGCTGGAACTTCGTAGGATCGTTCGTTCCACTATACCGTTCGACACAAGCACTTGGTCCGTGGTGGTATGTGACAGACATCGGACCAGTTAACGTGTCGATCTACGGCGCCCCAATTCGTAACTGGGCCTTTGACGCAACCTTCCAGCAACCGGATCGGTTGCCACCGGGTACGCCACAGTTCCAGTACATTCAGCCCACCGCATTCAGACACGACCTGTAGAACTGCGGCTGGACTTAAAAGACAAAGACGCCTCGTGACCGTTCAGTCGCGAGGCGTTTTTTCCGAGGTGCGATCTATTAATTGAGAACTGGTTGGGCGGCTCTGCCGCATCCCTTGCGGTAAGCCTCTGGCTTACCGGTGGGCGAACAATTGAAAGGCTACGCCTGTCGTTCTCGACCAGGCATAGCCTTGCATCTATTAATCCTTGCGGTAAGCCAGAGGCTTACCGCAAGGGATGCGGCAAAGCCGCCCAACCTGTTCTCAATTACAGATCCTCTTCGCCCCGTTTGCCACCTCGCTGACTTACTTACTTCCTATCCCCTTATCCAAACTGACGCCACTGCTCCAAACTTGGCATGCTTGACAGAGGTAAGGTAACAATCAATTATTGAATGGCCTTCGCGCCAATCCTTCGTCGCGAGCCGTTTCGCAAGCTCGTCTGATTTTCGCTTCGCGCGGTTACCGTCCTGCAAATGCCTGATATCTTACTTGTTGAGGATAAGGAGAGTTTACGCCGCGTACTCCGTCTCACTCTCGAGAATGCCGGCTACACGGTAAACGAAGCTGCTGACGCTCGAGCTGCCTTAAACGAGATTGCCCGCATTCCTCACAAACTCGTTCTCACCGACCTTCGCATGCCAAATGGAACTGGACTCGACGTCTTGCGCGCCGCACGTGCTGCTGACAGTGATGTGCCGGTGATCGTGATGACCGCCTTCGGTTCAATTGACGAAGCAGTTCAAGCGATGAAAGACGGAGCCCACGACTTTCTGCAAAAGCCAGTGGATTCGAATCATCTGCTGCTGCTCGTTGAACGAGCCCTGGAACAGGCGCGACTGCGGACCGAAAACATACTCTTGCGAGAAGAGTGGTCCACACGTTACGGGTTCCCACGGATTATCGGCGAGTCGGAAGCGATCAAGCAGGCCGTCGCCGAAACCCAACGAGTGGCCCAAACCGAAGCGACAGTTCTTTTGCTCGGTGAATCGGGAACCGGAAAGGAGTTATTTGCCCGCGCAGTGCATCACCTTTCCACTCGCAGGGACAAGCCTTTCGTTGCAATCAACTGCGCCGCAATTCCCGAAACACTGATCGAGAACGAACTCTTTGGACACGAGCGCGGATCTTTCACCGGGGCGAGCGACCGAAGACTC
>DATBMP010000060.1:0-3738 GCA_036554845.1 Pyrinomonadaceae bacterium | reverse complement strand
GAAACCTCAGACACTTTTGCTGCGCTCGATAGCCACAATCGAGACATCGGGAATTACGAGTTATTGCTCTCCAATACTTCCTCTTCAAAATAGTTATTGGTAGCGTCCTGAAAGGGAGAGGTTTGCGCTCCGCTGAAATCGCCTTTTTGCGTCCGCTGCGAGCCTAAAAAACTCGTTCCATCAGCAGTTTAGTAGCTAAGGTGGGACCTCAATAAATACACTCTATTGCATTGAAAAAAAAGGTAACCACAACATGTTGACATGGATTGGACAAAGGAGTATATTCCGGCCCGCTTAGGACGAAGCGTGTTGAGTGGTGCAGCGGCAGGCCCCCTTTGCCACTGTTTTGAATGAAGATTTTCGCTTCGAAAGAGCCAACCGGACAATAAGCAAAACATCTTAATAAGTAAGGCCTCCGCGATTATTCGCGAAGCCGAACTGTCTTTGAACCCCAAGGAAACAACTCGCAGATGTCTCCCATGCGAGAAAGGCTGAAATAATGAGCGCCGTCATCGGAATAAAATCTTCAAACCCGAACTCGTCGTCTCCATCAACACCGACCACCCGGCGGAAACCCCTCCCGTTAGGGTTAAATGCCAAACGTGTCATCAGCAAGCGGTATTCGTTGAAAGATGCGAAAGGACGTGCGCTCGAAGAGTGGCCTGACATAGTTCGTCGTGTCGTTGGGCATGTTTCGCAGGCTGAAAAAGAGCCAGCTCGCCGTGATGAGTTTTTTGCAGCAATGAGCGAAGTAATGCTCGCTCGCGAGTTTGTGCCCAACACTCCCTGCCTGGTGAACGCAGGTAAGCAAAACGGACAGCTGGCAGCTTGCTTTGTTCTCGATGTCCCTGATTCGATAACCGGCATCATGGACCACGCTAAGGCCGCTGCAACCATTCATCAAACAGGTGGTGGCACCGGAATGACCTACGAGTTCCTGCGACCTTCAGGAGCTTTGGTGGGTTCAACGCGAGGCGTGGCATCGGGTCCGGTGTCTTTTATGAACATCGTTAACCAGGTAACCGACGTCGTGAAACAAGGCGGTGTCCGACGTGGCGCGAACATGGGAATGATGCGCGTGACTCATCCCGATGTGCTGCGCTTTATTCATGCCAAGAATGATCAGCATTCACTCACGAACTTCAATATCTCAGTAAACGTCACTGACAAGTTCTTGAAAGCAGTCGATAACAACGAATGGTTTCAATTGGAGTTCAATGGCGAGTCGTGGACGGATCCGATTTACGATCCAGTTCGCGATGGTGACTATGTTGTTTACCGGCGTACTGACGGCTCTACCGTCACGTTTTCTGATCGGCAAACATTTGCGAGCACCGATCTCTCCAACTGCACCATTGAAGAACCACCACGGCCAGGAATGGTTTTCGCTCCGGACATTTGGAACCGGATTGTGGCGAGCGCGCACAAATATGCCGAGCCGGGCATCGCTTTTATCGACGAAGTCAATCGTCACAATCACATGATGAAGTCGATGGGAACAATTTACTCGTGTAACCCATGCGGCGAACAGTTTCTGCACTTCTCAAACTCGTGCAATCTGGGCTCGATCGATCTCAACAAATTCTATGATCCTGAAACGCGCGTTGATTGGGATCGCTTGCGCGAGGTGACACATCTTTGCACTCGTTTCCTGGACAATGTGATCGATACCTGCGCATGGCCATTGCCTGAGATAAACGATGTGGTAAATCGGACTCGACCAGTGGGTCTGGGAATCATGGGCTTTGCGGATCTCTGTTTGAGTTTGAATGTCACTTACGGTTCGCCGGCGTCGATCGATCTGATGGATGAGATGATGGGATTCATCCGACGCGAAGCATGGAACGCGAGCATTAAGCTTGGCGCTGAGAAGGGAATGTTCCCGGAGTTCGAACCTAACCGGGAAGCTTACGAAGACTTTCTCTACAACCAAATCGGGATCCCTCGCGATCTTCCACTCACTCCGCGTAACTATGAAGTAACCACAATTGCTCCCACAGGCACGATCTCTTTGGTCGCCGAAACATCCTCAGGTATCGAACCAAACTTCTCGTGGGCCTACGTGAGAAAAGACACGCTGGGCACACGCACCTACGTTCATACGCTGGCTGCGGAAGCGTTGGGCATCGAAGTGGATCAAACCGATCAAGAGTCCATTGATAAAGCAGCGGCCTATGTCGTTGAGCACGAAAACGATCTACCGTCGTACTTTATCTCGGCGATGAATATCAGCGCTGAGCAGCACGTTCATGTTCTCGCGGCGGCACAGCGAAATGTTGATAACAGCGTTTCAAAGACTTGCAACGGTGCGGTTAATGACACGGTGGAATCAGTGGATAGCCTCTACCGTCTGGCGCGCCAACTCGGTTGCAAGGCCGTTAGTTACTATCGCGACGGTTCACGCGAGAACCAGGTGCTTACTTCAATGAAGGTTGAAGAGAAGGGCGAGACCGCCTGCAATCCGGAAACAAAGGTTGAGGCGATCGAAGACGTTCAAGCGGATGTGGAAGCTGAGGGCCTGGCGCGAGCTGAAGCAGGTGCATTGGTGAGGGAACAAGCCGATGCCGAGATCCTGGCCCAGCAACAAGCTGAAAGTGGAATCGGCGCCCCCGCAGTTTCTGCAATTCGCATCGAACGCCCACGCGAATTAAAAGGCGCAACCTGGCAAATACCGTTTGACGGGCAGAATCTTTACGTCACGGTAAACCACGACGGTACCGTGATTCAGGAAGTCTTTGCGACTGGTCCAATCAGCGGTGGCGTGGGCCTGCTTGCGTCGAAGATGTTGCGTGGTGGTTTCGATGCGGCTGAAGTCGCTTACAGTCTCAACAAGGTTACCGGCACGCACGCTGTTTGGTTTAATGAACGTCTGTTGACATCGCCCGAACAAGCGGTCGCAGAATGCGTCATGATCACAAACCGGCGCCTCACCGGAAGTCCTGATTCGGCCCGCGCGCTTGCGAAGCAACAAGCCGCAGCGCAGCAGCCAGGTGGCGCCGCGAGTGCTCCCGGCGCCAGCACTTCTACCGGATTGACGGGCATCACCGGAGCAATAATGTCCACGATGATTGGTATTTGCCCCGAATGTCACGGTCAACTCGAACACGCGAGCGGTTGTGACTTCTGCCGCGATTGCGGTTATTCCAAGTGTAAGTAAGTGTAGTAAAGCCATAGCAAGGGTGCTCGGAGGAAACCGCCGCACGCTATTTTGCGGCGGTCTCTTTTTGTTGTTTGGGTTATTTACGAACTGACCTGAAGCGAAATTGAAGTGAAGGGCGTACCGTAGTTGTTTAGAAAGCAAAGGCAAGCCACTCGAGGCTAGCCTCTGTCTCATAGCTTTACGAGCATTTAAGACGTCGCCCAAGTCGAGTCAATAAATTGATGCTTCAAATGTCCCGTTTCTGTGTTGGAAGGCATTCACGACGGGTTTAGTTTTCTGGAAATGAGACCGTCGAACACCGTGGATCTGAAGGCAAAGAAATCTCACGACCTCCTTTTCAGATCGGCGAATCCGCTTCATCAACTGCTTCATCAACTGCTTCTTTGTGTGCGCTTCATCGGTTCTTGAAGGGGGGAAGTGAAAATCTGTGTGTTACACTCAAGCAGTAGATTCGTTCGACTGTTCTTTTAAGGCTTACTCTCGACATCAGGATTCGCCAACGCATCTCCTTGTGCCGTCTGTCTGTTTCTAGCGTTCCTGGGCCAGGGAATCCGGATGTTGTTTGTCCTTCTTCACTG
>DATBMP010000039.1:0-8573 GCA_036554845.1 Pyrinomonadaceae bacterium | reverse complement strand
GAGTGAAGTGCGAATGTTCTGGCCCAATTCGACCTTACCTGTAAACGCAGTGATTAAGCCGTCCTCATTCACATGGATCCATGCTCCGATCTCCTGAGGTACACGCTGACTGGCGTTTCCACGTCCTGACTCGCCAGTCTCCTGGGCCATCAGATTAGACAGCGGAACCAGCAGGACGATGCCGCCACCGAACACTTTGATGAAATCACGACGACTGAATTGAAACTGATAGGCAGGACCAGCAAAGAGTTCATTACGATCCAGCTCAATAGTCTCGGTCTCGTACTCTTGAGGTTTCGTTTCGCAGTTCATCGCACAGCCTCGTTTGCCGCCATCTCGATCGCCGCGACGATGCGTTGATAGGTTCCGCAGCGGCAGATGTTTTTGTCCATGTGTCTCACGATTTCTGTTCTGGATGGTTGCGGCTTGGTTTTTAGGAGAGCCACGGCGGACATGATCATGCCTGAGGTGCAGTAGCCGCACTGCAAAGCATCTGCTTTGAGAAACGCGTCTTGTAGCGGATGTAAGTTGCCGTCAGCAGCGAGTCCTTCGATCGTGGTGATTCGTTTACCCGCTACACGGCCCACAGGTGTAACGCACGAACGTGTCATCTGGTCATCGATTAGTACCGTGCAAGCTCCGCATTGTCCTTCACCGCAGCCATACTTGCTTCCGGTCAGATTCAGATCGTTGCGTAAGACGCTGAGCAGGCTTGACTCAGAGTCCACGTCAACCTGCAGTCTCTTTCCGTTTACGGTAAGCGCAGTAATCCTCGCCATAGCTTTAGCCTCGGTTGATTTAAAGGCCGCGGGGGTTAGTTGGATTGTATTACTCGAGATGGGATTGATGGAAACGCGACTGCTTTGGGTGGGCTGCTTGTGGAGCTGGCCAAGTTGAAATCGAAAAGATCACTTGACTGAATAGAGCGAGTGAAAACTCAACTTCAAGGTGTCATGCAATGCACCACCTGAGGCGCTGAAAATAGAGGTCAGAGTTTAAGGTCAGAGGTCAAAGGTCTGGGGTCAAGGTCAGAGGTTACGGTCTGGGCGGCTTGGCCGCATCCCTTGCGGTAAGCCTCTGGCTTACCGTCAGCGAGAGGTTATTAAGGCTGCGCCTGATCATTAATGGCCTATTTATTGTTTGTGCTTTTTGGTCCTACTTCCTCAACCATCCCAACAACCCATAGATCACCGTCTCGCGGTTCTCCTCGTAGATGGCTTTTGTAAGTGGGATTCCCATGGGACAAACCTTGACGCAATTCTGCGCGTTGCCGCAGTTGGTGATGCCGTCTTCCTGCGTCAGGCCTTCGAGACGCTCCTCACGATTCATCTGACCAGTAGGATGCATGTTGAAAAGTCTCACCTGCGCGATTGCCTGTGGACCGATGTATTGATCGTTCTCATACTGTGGACAAGCTTCGAGACAACATCCGCACGTCATGCAACGTGAGTAGGCATAACGTTCCTGCACGTCGTCCTGGTCCATCCGGGGTCCAGGGCCGAGATCGTGAGTACCATCAAGCTCGATCCAGGCGTGGACCCTTCTTAAGTGATCGAACATCTGTGAACGATCGACAACAAGATCCCGCACGTTGGGAAATTTAGTCATCGGCTCGAGTTTGATCGGCTGTTCCAGCTGATCGATTAGCGCCGAGCATGACTGACGTACGCGTCCGTTGATAACCATCGTGCAGATGCCACAAACCTGCTCCAGACAGTTCATCTGCCAAACCGGAGGTGTGGTTTGTATGCCTTCTTTTGTGACCGGGTTCTTCTGGATCTCCATCAAGCAGGAGATGACGTTTAGATTGGGCCGGTACGGGATTTCAAACTGTTCCCAATATTGTGGTTCATCCGGATTAGCACGACGACGAATGTGGATCTCAACCGTTTTAGGCGCTACTCGAGGCGTGTGCTGTACTGCGGACATTTGCGTGCTCATTCGTTCTTGCCTCCAGCGTCTTCGATCGGTTTTCCTTGCTCTCGTCGTGTTGCTGTGTCTCGCAGCGGATCGCTAACTCGTTCCTTATTCTGTCCCCAAATGATTGGCCCGCTGAGATTTTCCGGTTTCTGCTCGGCTCCCGGTCTTGGGACTTGCGGAGCTCCCGCCTTCGCAGCGGCACCTTCCTGTTTGCCCTTGCTGTAGTCACGTTTGCGCGGCTTGATCAGCGAGACGTCAACGGGTTCGTAAGAAAAGACTGGTCCTTCACCTGAGTACTCGGCGATGGTGGTCTTCAAAAAGTTCTCATCATCGCGTTCAGGAAACTCGGGCTTGAAATGCGCGCCGCGAGATTCGTTCCGATTCAAAGCGCCGAGGGTGATCACGCGAGCAAGTTCCAACATGTTCGCGAGATGCCGCGCATGAGGTAATGCCATTGTGGCCCAAAGATTTGAATCATTGATCGAGATGCGTTTGTAACGATCCATCAATTCAAGCAACTTGTCATCGGTCGCCTTCAAACGGTCGTTGTAACGGACGACGGTTACGTTGTCAGTCATCCATTTACCCATCTCCTGATGCAGAACGTACTGATTTTCATTACCCGTCTGTTTGATTAGCGTGTCGTTGATCTCCTGCTGGAGTTTCAGTTCCTGATCGTAGATTCGAGAACCATCAGCACCGTTGCGTTCGATATTCTTTGCATACTCGAGCGCCGCTGGTGCAGCCACGAACCCACCAAACACGCAGCTCACAAGCGAGTTTGCGCCGAGACGATTGGCTCCGTGAATCGAATAGTCACATTCACCTGCTGCCAGCAGTCCGGGAATGTTGGTCCGTTGGTTGAAGTCAACCCACAAGCCCCCCATCGAATAATGAACACCGGGGAAGATGCGCATCGGCACGTGCCTTGGGTCATCACCTACAAACATTTCATAGATTTCGAGGATGGCGCCTAACTTACGATCAAGCGTCTCGGCGGGAATGTGAGTTAGGTCCAGGTAGACTTGATTCTCACCGCCTATACCTAACCCATCAATGCACACCTGAAAGATCTCTCGAGTGGCGATGTCTCGCGGTACCAGATTGCCGTAGGCAGGATACTTCTCTTCAAGGAAGTACCAGCGTTCTGTTTCAGGAATTGAAGACGGCGGACGCTTGTCGCCTTTCTGGCATGGTACCCAAACACGACCACCTTCGCCACGAGCCGATTCCGACATCAATCGCAGTTTATCTTCGCCCGGAATCGAAGTGGGGTGGACCTGGATGAACTCACCATTCGCGTACCTGGCACCTTGTTGATAACAGGCCGAGACTGCACTGCCTGTGCAGACCATCGAGTTGGTTGACTTGCCATAGATCAGACCGGGACCACCAGTGGCCATGATCACCGCGTCTGCGGGAAAGGCTTTTAACTCGAGCGTCTGCAAGTTCATCGCGATCAGACCGCGACAGACCTGATGATTGTCGAGTACGAGCGACAACATCTCCCAGTGCTCAAATTTTCTGACTTTGCCGCCGACTTCATAACGGCGCACCTGTTCATCGAGCGCGTAAAGAAGCTGCTGTCCCGTTGATGCGCCCGCAAAAGCAGTGCGGTGATGTTTAGTTCCACCAAAGCGGCGGAAGTCCAGCAGTCCTTCCGTGGTGCGAGAGAAAGGAACGCCCATGCGATCGAAGAGGTAGATGATCGCCGGCGCCATATCGCACATCGCTTTTGCGGGAGGTTGATTCGCGAGAAAGTCGCCGCCATAAACGGTGTCGTCGAAGTGTTCCCAGGTCGAGTCGCCTTCACCTTTGGTATTGACCGCGCCGTTGATCCCGCCCTGTGCACAAACCGAGTGTGAGCGTTTCACCGGAACGACTGAGAACAGATCGACAGCGTGACCTGCCTCAGCGATCTTCATTGCCGCTGCTAGTCCAGCGAGGCCACCGCCAACAATCGCGATCCTGGTACCGTTACTGGCCATCTTAGAGAATCCCTCCCAACAGACCACCTGGTCGAATAAAGGCGACAGCAGCGTTTATCCCGACGAAGAGCAGCACCACACCGACGGCTATACATGCATAACCGGTCAAACGTTGCGCACGTTCACCGATCGTGATGCCCCAATCAACCATGAACAACCAAACACCATTCGCCAGATGCCAAACCGTTGCAGTGATGCCAACCATGTAGACGAGGAAGATCGGTATCATGTGAAACTCGCGCGAAACGATCTCGAAAGCCATATCAGGTCGATGTGCAACCGAAATAGTGTTCAAACCGGGAATCATTCCAAAGCGGAAGTTCAGCACATGAAAGAGGATGAAGAAGAAGAGAACCACGCCGGTTATTCTCTGGATCAGATAGAACCAGTTACGCGGATAGGGATAGGCGAGATTGTTAGGTCGCGCTTCCCACGTGATCACCAGTCCATATACCGCGTGGTAGATAAGCGGTATGAAGATCGCGAACGTTTCGACCAGTAATATGTAGGGAATTGCCTGAAGATCCGCGACAGCTTCATTGAAACTCGCGGCGCCGGCGAGGGCCTTCGAATTCGTATAAAAATGTTCTAACAGGAAGGCGCCGAGGGGAATTATTCCAGAGAGTTGATGCAGCTTGCGCAAGACAAACGTCCTGCTCAATTTGATCGCCAAGTACACACTCCTTTGCCAAGGTGAATCGAGAAGGCCATTGATCTACTGGCAGGCAGGTTTGAAAATGAGTAGCACAGAGCGATTAAATTATATTGGCAAGTAAGTGAAATGCCAAACCATCAAAAGTTTCGTTGGGCGTCTACGGGCAAGTGGCCGTCGTGGAACTAAGTCAGTACCACCTCGCAGTAGCGGGTGGATCGACCATGTAGCCTGATTGACATAATGTAGAGAGCCATGACAAACACGGATCGGATTCACACATTGCTTAAATCCAACAAGCATCAGACTAGAAAACCAAAATGACAGATATCCCGGCCCAGACCGCGAGTCGTATCGTAAATCTGATTAGGACTCGAAAACTTTCGCCAGTTGAAGTTGTCGACGCGTTGTTAACACGCTGCGAGCAACTGAATTCGACATTAAATGCGATTGTCACCTTTGCGCCCGCGTTGCGAAAGAAAGCGAGCGAAGCTGAATCCGCATTGATGCGTGGGGATCCGATTGGGCCGCTTCATGGGTTGCCGATAACGATCAAAGACACAATCGAAGTCGCCGATCTCCTTTCGACCAGTGGTTCTACTGTCCGAGCGACTTACATTGCACGTAATGACGCGCCCTCTGTCGCACGACTAAAAGCTGCCGGCGCGATCATTCTGGGTAAGACGAATACAGCGGAAATGGCGATGGATTACACCGCCGACAATCCGGTGTTTGGCCGCACCAACAACCCTTACGACATTGCATTCACACCGGGAGGATCGAGTGGTGGTGAAGCTGCGGCGATTGCTTCAGGAATGTCGCCGGCAGGTTTGGGAAGTGATCTTGCGGGTTCGGTTCGCATACCGGCGCACTTCTGTGGCATTGCGGGTTTGAAACCAGCGACTGGTCGCGTGCCAGGTGGAGGACAGTTTCCAACGAGTAGTGGTCCATATTCACTGGGCGCCGTGATTGGTCCAATGGCGCGTGCGGTTGAAGATCTCGAACTGCTGTTCAGTGTGCTAACCGGGGACAGTTCGTTGCCTGATCCAGAAGAGATAGATGGTTTGCGCGTGGCCTGGTTCACGGATGACGGAGTCGCACCGGTAAGTGAAGAGACTCGAGCGGCAGTTTTGTCAGCGGCCGGCGCTTTGGCGAACGCTGGTTTTTCAATTGAAGAGACGCGACCTCCCGGAGTTGAGTTGGGCCATGAATTGTGGCTGAAGCTCTTTTCGCGCGCATCTGTGGTCCAACTTCGAGAAGTTTACAAGAACGACGATTACGAGAAGGGATCGTTTGTGAAGTGGCGGCTTGCGACTGCCGACGATAAGCCGCCACCGTCGCTCGATGAATACCTAAAGTCATGGATGGAGCGCGATCGTTTACGCGAAGTGCTGTTGAGGTGGCTGCAAGACGTGCCGATTGTGGTCATGCCAGTCGGGGCTACGAACGCCTACGTGCACGACACGCTGAAAGTAAAAGTAGGTGAGATTCAGATGAACGTGTTCAAGGCGTTCAGCTATTCACAGATAGCGAATGTGTTTGATCTGCCAGCTGTGGTTGTTCCGGTCGGTTCATCTGCGAACGGAATGCCCGTCGGTGTGCAGATCGTGGGCCGACCACGTAAGGAGAGGCAGGTGTTGCAGATCGCGAAAATTATCGAGAAGGAGTGCGGCGGGTGGAGGGCGCCGAATGTTTGAGGCGGACACCACCGGCTTCAGCCGTGGTACTCGAACCACGCGGACTAAAGCCTGTGGTGTCGCGGCCGGCGTTGTTTAGTTTTTCGGGAGTGGATCACTCGTCAATCGTCAATCGTCACTCGGCAGGTCGCATGAGTTTTCACACCGCCTCAACCCGGTGGTGTATCACTTAATTGGGCAGTTGTCTTGGTCTCGGTGGTGGTGGCGGATTGTCCTCATTACTCTTCTCGCCAGTCTGTGTCAGTACCTCTTTTATCGCTCCAATGCTCGACAACATCGAGGTAGTTTCCACCGGCATGAAGATGACCTTCGAATTATTCGAACGCGTCATATCGCGCAAGCTGTCGATGTAGCGAGTCGTCACAAGATAGTTCGCGGGATCTCCATCTCCAATTGCCTGGGTGATACGGGTGAGCGCTTCTGATTCGGCTTCGGCAGCGCGCAATCGTGCCTGCGCCGCACCTTCAGCCTGAAGAATTGCCGACTGCTTTTCGCCTTCAGCGCGCGTCACAGCTGCTTGCTTTTCACCTTCCGCTCGTGTGATGGCTGCTTGTCGATCACCTTCGGCCTGCAAAACAAGTGCGCGCCGATTACGTTCCGCAGTCATCTGTTTTTCCATTGTGATACGGACATCTTCGGGAGGGTTGATGTTCTTAACGTCCACACGCGTTACCTTTACGCCCCATTTATCGGTCGCCTCATCCAGAATCAAACGCAGTTTCGAATTGATCGCATCGCGCGAGGATAGGGTGTGATCCAGGTCCATCTCTCCCATAACCGCGCGCATACCCGTGATCGTGAGCTGCACGATGCCACCGACGAGATCATTCATCTCGTACACAGCCTTGATTGGATCGGTAATTTGCCAGTAGACGACTGAGTCAACGTGGATCGTAACGTTGTCACGCGTGATCACAGGCTGCGGCGGAAGGTCGATGTATTGTTCGCGCAGATCGATCGATGTCAGGCCAGGACGAGTATTGGTCCAATAAACCGCTCGTGGCTTATCAAAGAAGGGAATCAGGATGTTCAGACCACTGCTGGCAACTTTGTCAAACTTGCCGAGTCTTTCTACTAGCATCACAGTCGCTTGCGGCACGATTCGAATAGTCTTCGCCGCAATAACCAACAGCACGATTCCGAGAAATCCGAAGAACAGGAAAGCGAAAAGTGTGGCAACGACATCCATGGGGCTATAACTCCTCTTCGAAGCTGGCGGGTGAAATCCTTATGCGAACTATATCCAATGTTCCTGCAGCGCGACAAATCTGCGATGCATTGATTTCAAGTGGCGAGCCTGTGGCATTGAAACTATTTCACTGCCAGCTCGTGCCGAGAGACGACTGTGTACCTCGAACCCTGACTGCTTAATTCGCTCCTAATCACCAGGAGTTCCGCGACCGGCACCGTTAACGATTGAAATCCGAGCTCTTTATGAGCGGCGGCGAGAGTGCGAGCGCCATGTGGTTTGCGTAAACGCGCCACCGTGAGATGAGGATGAAACGCACGCGGTTCTTTTGCAAAACCCTCGCGTGCGCATTCCTCCTCCAGACGACTGTAAAGCTCGGAAAGCTTCCCCAACGCGTCAACGATTCCAATCCAGAGAACCTTCGGTGGTCCCTGCTTTGGAAACGATCCGGCGGCTTCAAGCTCGAACTCAAAACCAGTCATACCTGCAACAGCTCGACAAGCAGCCTGAGAGAGATCTGCCGCACGAGTTGTCGCGACTTCGCCGATGAATTTGATTGTTAAGTGAATGTTCTCCGCGCGACTCCAGGAGGCGGAAGCTTCAGGAACCTTTTCGCGTAGATTCGCAACGTGCTGCATCACACGCTCGCGAGCTTTGGAAGTGAGATCGATAGCGCAAAATAGTCGCCATGGCCGAGACGCGGGTTCCATTTCTTTTCAGTGATGACTTCGCAGCTAGTTACCCGGTTCTAACACGATAGTTGACTTGGTTGCTTTTGCAATCGCAGCTTCGCTGAACGGAAACACACGCGGTGTTACCGCCTTCCAGTCTTCTAATTGATCCGACCAGTGAGGACTGGATGGATTCCCGGACTGACCGAGTGTGATTCCTTGTTGTGTTTTGTCCCAGTCACCCGGGTCGGCGATCAGTCTCATAGAAACCGCGGCGCCAACGTTAACCGTCGCCCCAGCCATAAAGCCGGTTCCGTTTTGAGGGAATGGTGGAATCGTGAATTGCGAACCGATCAGCGGTATGACACTTAATGGATGCGGATGCCGGGCCTTTACCATGTTGCCCCAAGTCCATTTTGATTCATCCGCTCCCATAGTTCTCGTCATCGATTTTCG
>DATBMP010000009.1:0-4302 GCA_036554845.1 Pyrinomonadaceae bacterium | reverse complement strand
CCAACAACATCCAGGGAAAAATAAACGAGTCGAATCCGAGATTGGTGTTTCGTCGATACGGTCAGACTTACTTCCTGGCTGAGGTATGGCACGGCGATCTCTATGGAAGTGAATTGACAAAATCTAGTCGCGAGCGGAAGTTGCAGCGCGAACAAGAAGCGATCGCTTCAAGGACTGATGCAACAAACATCAATTACGAGCTCGTCGTGGTAGCAGCCAGGCCTCGTTAAGGAATCCCCGCACCCAGGTGGCGTTCGCCCCACCGTGCTCCACCTGAGTGTGAAAAGCCAAAACGGCAACCCAACGCCCCCGGGTTGCCGTTTTGGTGTTTGTATGGACTTTGGTTTTTGGTCTTGGGTCTTTGGTCTTTGATCAAAGTGGCAAGGGAGTCAGTAGCACCTCGCGGTAGCGGGTGGATAGATCGCGTAACGCTCGATATACCGAGGGCACTGAACTCCCCATCTTCATGCTTTGGTGATGATCCACCTGCTAACGCGAGGTGGTGCTGACTCCTTTGCCACCGAGATCACTCACCCAAAGACCACTGACCACTGACCTCTCCCCTCTGCCCACCATCCTCAAAACACAATCTTCCAATTACCCGTCGCCTTCGTGGGAATCGTCTTATTTCGCTCAACCCAATCGATGATCAACTCGCGAATCTCTTCGCTCGAGCGATAGAGGACCGGCGCGTCCCGGTACATCGTGTATCCACCTCCACCATTCACCCGGTAATTATTGGTTGCCAGTTTGAACTTCTGGTCCGGACGCACTGGTTGCGAACGAAAAGTGAGCTTCTCAATGCGCTCTCCGAAAGGCTTCTTCAAGTTCAATTCGTAATTCACACCCTCAGCGATGTCGAAGTTGTATGCAGGAATCCTGTCGTTGACGAGCTCCGATGGCATCTTCCCAGCCTGGTACGGTTGAAAGTATTTTGCTGAATGCTCCAGCGCCTCTTTCAGTTGCTTGCCAGTAACCTCAATTACATAAAGCGTGTTTTCGTAGACATAAAGTCCCGCGATATCTCGGACCGTCACCGGCCCTTTCGGAATGCGCGCCTCGCTATTGAAGACCGCAGCCATCGACACATCTGCCTTGCCCGCATCGAGATGAACTCGATGGATCAAGTCGAGAATTGCGGTATCTCGAAAACGTCCTTCCTGCGCGCTTAACTCTTCTGCCGATTCACCGATCGACTGTGACAACCAAGCCTGCGTCTCGCGGTCATACGGCTCGGAAAGTTTCAAGGCTTCCGCGTCAGGTTCGACGCTGTTATCAGCTGCGATCGTACGCGCTCCTTTTGCATGAACACGCCAACGGTCCCCTTCTTTATCCAGATAGAAATCAGCGCGAGCAAGATGCCTCCCCCAGTGATTGGCTTGTGTTAGCAGCACGCCATTGACCAACAGATCCGGTACATCGCGATGTGTATGGCCCATGAAGATCACGTCAACGCCAGCAACACCCCTCGCAATCGCTACCGCCTGATTTTCGTTTGTAACTTGACTCGGGTTCACCACGCCCGTGCGCAGATCTTCTTCAATACCCATGTGCATCGCGATGACAACCAGGTCGGCGCGATCCTTCTCTCGCATGACCGGGACCCACTTTTTCGCTTCTGTAAGTGGTTCTCGAAACTCGAGCCCTTCATAGTTCGGTTTATTTTCCCAGTTAGGAATACCGGGAGTGGTCAGTCCCAGAATCCCAACTCGCACGCCTGCGACCTCTTTAATGAGGTAAGGCTGATAATGGGTTTTCTCAGTTCCTGATTTGTAAGTGTTTGCTGAGAGCCATGGGAACTTCGCCTCGTTGCGGGCCTTTTCCAGTACCTTCAAGCCAAAGTTGTATTCGTGATTTCCCACCGCCATCGCGTCATAATTGAGCGCACTCATTACGAGCATCATGGGATTCACGGGTTCGTTGTTTTTTTTGTTGTGATAGTAAGCGAGCGGAGTGCCTTGAATGGTGTCACCCGAATCAATCAAAAGAGTATTGGAATTCTCGCCACGTACTTTCTTGATGAGTGTTGCAATTTTCGCCAAACCGCGGTTGTCAGGTTTGTTTGTGTAGTAGTCGATTGGATAGATGTTGCCGTGCAGATCAGTAGTTCCGAGGATCGTGATGTGGACACGCGAGGACGCGCCAGTCGTTTCAAGAACCAGTGTCAGGATTAATAGAGTTAAGGTAATCGCGCCGGTGAATGAGAGGGATCTTTTGGTTGGTGTCATTGGTAGTTTTTAAGTTGTTGGTGGTCAGTGGTCAGTGGTCGGCTTGCACAAAAAGTCTTTTGCATTCCGGCTGTGCCGCACCCTTGCGGTAAGCGTGCGGGTTTCTGAACGTTCATATACTTTGATCGAGGCTATGCCTCAAAAACATGTGAGAGTTTAGGCAAAGCCTGACATTCAAGTTGACTAACGGTAAGCCGCAGGCTTACCGCAAGGGTGCGGCAGAGCCGGAAACCCAAAAAGACTTTCTGTGCAAAGCCGACCACAGACAACTGACAACTGACACCTTCTTCAACCCTCATCTGTTGCTAAACACCTCAGCCGCGATCAGTCCATCAATCCTGATCTCGTGGACCTTTGAATAGTGCTGCTTCACGTACTCGAGTTTGTCACGGTTCTCGAAATAGATCCTGCCGCTCTGCACAATCACAAATGCCGGTTCCGTTACCTTGGCCGGATCAAAATCGTTCGTGGATATTGCATGCGATTTCAAATCTGGTCGATTAAAACGACCAAGGTAATAGCGGGCTACAGCCGGTGTCTCGTGGGCCATCACCGCACCTTCAGGCGCCGTCCGAGAAACAAAATCGATCGCCTCACGCAAACCATCGTCGTAAAACTCGTCGTGAGGAAAATAGTATCCAGCACGACCGTTGCCGAGCACATTTGTGAAGAGCGCATAATGTGGTCCACTCGCATACGCCGACCACGCTGGTGCCACGACAAAGATGAGAACCGCCAATGCCGGCACAATCGCATTTGCCCGCGGGACATGGCTAAAACGCTGCAAGAGATAACGGACCACTGCCATCACGCCCACAGCAGCAAGAATGTAGATAAACGGCATCAACGACAGTGCGTAGCGCAACCATTTCGCTCCGGCGAGCGAGTACGGCACGATCCAGAAGAACAGCATCAGCAGTACAAACGCGTGTCCAAAGTGTCGCCATCTGCGAATTGCTACTGTTAAGCCAATAACAAATGCTGCAAGCACCGCGAGTGGTATTTTTATCGCAACATAGAGTGCGTAAAAGTAGATGGGTGTGCCCCAGAACGGTGACCCCGACATGTTGTTCTTGTACAACTGCCCGCCAAAAAAGTATCCGGTATGGACCAGAAGTCGCTCACCCATGTAAGCATTCAGATATTCCCAAACTTGTGGCAGTAGCACAGCCGGATTGGCAATCAAGAATGCAACCGCGATGACGGCGTAAAAGACTGTCGGCGTCCTGCCACTGGGTTCACCGGGGCTTGGTGTACGCACGCGGAAATTGTGGTGATAGAGAGCATTCAATCCGAAGTAGTGAGGAAAATACTTCGAGGCCATCATCAACCCAAACGCCACGCCACTGAAGATGTAGTTACGGCGCCGGGCTGGCATGTCATGCGTACTCGTCTGTTTTGCTCGCAGATAAAAATAGAAGGCGAAGAGCATAAAGAAGACTAGTAGCGTGTCTTCCTTGCCGATGCGATTGAAAGTGATGGCATTCACTCCCACCGCCCAGAAAGCGGCCGCCAACAGACCGGTCCAGCGATCGAAAAACGCCGTCGTCAACAGGAATAAGGGGATCACAGTAAGCGCGCCAAAGATTACGTTCGGTATTCGGAGTGCCGTTTCGTCACTGATCTTTTCCGCCCCACCTGAGAGGACCGGTGCAGCATTCAAGGTGAGAAACATGAACGCCTTCATCATCATTGGATGCTCGCCGTTGGCCGTGATGTCGCCGTTCTTGTAGGCAGCTATGGCATCAAGCTTATTCATCTCATCTTCGGCAAATCCGATCGCACTCAACTGATGTCCACGAAGGCCTAGACCAAGCAGGAAGAGCAATGCGAGAGAAGCAACCGTGACGCGATCAAGACTGGTGAGCAGACTGGAGCCCCGCACGCTCGGGAATGTTGGAGAGGAGCTTGCTTGAGGACCAATGCCGGCAGCGGGCGCTGCTGAGCTGAACTTTAACTCTTCGGCCACGGTAGAACTTCCTTGGATAATGGCTGCGGTATGATAACCCGAACCGGACCAGATTATTTACCTCGTGTACTTACGAAGGTTTCGCTTTATTTTAAGGGCTACACT
>DATBMP010000532.1:0-9464 GCA_036554845.1 Pyrinomonadaceae bacterium | reverse complement strand
CGTGAGTTTCCGCTTGAACAGATTGCCGACGACTGGGATTGAAGCCAAGCCAGGCGTACGTGTTCGTGTTTCACCTTCCGAATCAGCAAGCACGCCACCCATTACTGTGGTGCCGCCATCTGGAACCAGAACCTCTGACTGCATACGCTGCGTGTCGATTCCCGGAACACCGCCAACCGCGATACCGGTATTGATCGTGTTGTTTTCAATCGTCACGCGCAGCACGACGGTACCTACGTCGGTGATCTGCGGAGTGATTGAAAGACGAAGAGGAACTGACACAAACGTTGTGGTGACGACGGCGGTACCACTCGCTGCTTGAGTGGTTTGCACCGGAATCTGCGAACCACTTTCAATCTGGGCCGGACGATTGTTCAAGGCCGTTACTCGTGGAGTTGCAACTGTCTTAGCTTGACCGCGAGACTCTGCCGCCGAAATCAACGCGCTGATCTGTGCAGTACCGAAAAGGCCTGTGGTCAATCCGATAACGGTGCTGGCTGCGGCGGCGCCGAGTGCCCCGATCGGCTGATTCGTTCCGGCTAAACCTCCGAATACACCGAAGGGATTTGGACCACTCTGCAGTCCCTGTCCCTGTCCGGAACCACCTGAACCTGATCCACTTCCCGAGCCACTGCCACTTCCGCCACTACCTGATCCACCTGAACCACCTTGCGTGCTGGTTCCGGGGAGCGACGTTATGTTGGCCAGTCCGCCGCGTCCAAGGTTAACAACACCGGCGGAGATCTGTGCGCCAAGGTCACGACTGAAGTTGCGTTGAGCGATCACGATTCTGGTTTCGATCTCAACCTGTGGCTCTGGTTGATCGAGAATTGCGACGAGTTGCCGAATCGCATCGATGTTCTCTTTCACGTCCGTGATGATCAGCGTGTTGCTGCGACCATCAACTTCGATAGACCCACGACGCGAAAGCCTGCGCGAGATAATTGGGAGCAGGCCTTGGTCGCCACTTCCGCCAGTTGCGTCGCCACCGGCACCACCACTAAAGCTGAGGTTTGTGGCGCCTCCTGAGAACGCACCGGTTGAACCGGCAGCTTGCGCGAGCGTACCCGACGCGCGAGCGTAATTAAGACGAATAAATTCTGTTACGAGAGGCGATGCATCGAGTCTTGAATCATTGAGAATCTTCTGCGTCTCAGCTTCTCTTGCCAAAACTTCAATGGTCGCGACACGCAGGATGTTGCCACTCGCCTCAATACCAAGTCGATTGGCCTTCAAGACTGCCTCGAGCGCGATGTTCCAGGGAACATCTTGCACGTTCACCGTGACCGGAACCGCGCCGACTGACGAGTCGATTACAAAGTTAACGCCGTATTGCTCCGTGATGTAGTTGAGAATGTCACGAATATCCGCGTTGACTACGTTGAGGTTGATGGGCTCTCCGACGAAACCAGGTTGGCCGTATTGCCTGCCTTGGGCAGATTGAGAGGCTGGTTCGCCGACCGCTGCAAGTGAGACGGCTGGCGTGGCGGCTGGAGAAGGTCCCTGCTGGGGCACCGACGCAGTATGGTCCACGTCGTGGCCATTTAGGTTGGAAGTCACAGCAATTGTGCTGGTGCCTGAGAGGCTAAGAAACAGCAGGACGAGCGTAGTCCTTTTAATTGCTGTGGAGATTCGAGGCTGATAAGACATCTTTCCCTCCTTAGGGGAATTCAAGGACTTCACCCGCCGCGCACTACGCTCCGCTGCTTCATCAGCAACTAAGCGCGCGCCGCACCTTACGGAATCGGTCCCGGGGGTTAATTGTCAAACTGCGCATCCGTCGTTAAAAGGCTTTCAAAGGATGGCTTGGTCAGGGGTGATGGGCGAGAAGACGAGTATTACCCGCTTGTCGCCCCGAGAGAACTAAGGCTTGTCTGGAGCAGGCTTCTCCGAACTCTTCTCAGCGTCAACTGATGCCGAAGTTTGAGCTGACGGAGTTACCTTCGCGGCGGCAAAAACATCGATCGTGCTAGGCGCACGTAGTGGCTTTAAATCTACCGTGCGTTCGCGCCGACCATCTGTGTAAACAACCTCTCTTCGAAAGACGAGGCGGTTATCTTCAATCGCCACCAACTGACCGTCATAGAATTTTTCGCCCGGATAGATGACGAACGACATCTTGATCGGGGTGGCTTCAATGATCGCTGCATAACCTCTCGGTGTGCGACTGATCCCGACGACCTGTAGTTCACTGAGAGTAAGAGCGGTTGTGGGTTTGGGCGCGGCGATCCTCGCATTCATCGCAGCTTGTTTTTGAGCACGATACTGAGCAATCCGTTCCTCGATCGAAGGCGGCATTACCAGGTTGCTCTTCTTAACTACGATGCGCGGTGGCTGATACTTCTTAAATGGGTCGCGACCCGCAGCGTTGGATCGTTTTGTGGCGGCAGGCTTTGATTGTGTCGCTTCTTGCTGCGCGGTAGCCACGACAGCACCGCCAACAAACAAAGCGGAACCGATAATCATGCTGGTCAACCGGGGGCTCATGAATCTGCTCAATTGCTTCATGGTAATTTTCACTCTTTTCTGATGCTCGCTAATCACGGTGGTTTACTTGGTTGGCGGAGGAACTGCGAGCTGTGCGCCCTGGCCGCCGGCGTTTGGCGTTGGCTGCGTTGGGGTGGCCTTTTGCAGTCGTTCAGCGGAAACGTAGTACGCCGTGAGATCGAATCTGGCTTCCACGGTGTGATTGGCGCCCTGGTTGGCCGACTGTTTCAACTCAAAGTTTGTTATCGAAACGATGCGCTGATACTGAGCGAGTTGTTCAAAGAAGGATCGCAGGGAAGCGAAAGAGCTTGTTACGTTAACGTCGATTCTCTTCCCGCTGTAGTTGTCCTGTTGCACATCTTCTTTAGGACTGAATCTCTTGAGTACCAGGCCGTTGCCGCGAGCGCGATCCTGCAGACCCTGCAAGACCATGGTGATCTCGCGCTGTTCCGGTAAGAGCGCTTTCAATTCATCGTACTCTTCCTGACGGGCCTTCAAGATCGCCTTGAACTCATTCAATCTTTGCGAAGCTACCTGCGCCTGAGCATTCCTCTGTTCGAGCTGCGTGATCTCTTTTCTCAGCTCTTCAGTTTCTTGGCGTGTGCCCTTTGTAACGAAGTACCAAAAACCGGCGTACATGACGGCCGCAAGAACTGCAAAGACCATCAGTCGCATGTACCAGGGCATGGATTGAAGCTTTCCCATTCTAATTTCCTTTTCCTTCCTTCTCCTCGGCGGGTGAAGGCGTTATCGAAGTAGGCTCTACTTCTTCATTGCAACTTGGTTGGCGGGATTGGCTGCCTGCTGTGGTTGCTCGTTCTGAGGCTTGCCGGCGGTGTAGTTGCACTTGACGGTGAAGCTCACCACTTCAGACCGGATGAAACTCGTGTCGGCTGCTGGAGCCGCTCCTCCTCCTTCGGCAGGGCTAGCACCTGGTGACGAGTATTCTCGTTGCGTCTCGATGTTCAGGTTGGTGAAAAGGCCCGACGAGAACTCGAGGCTTTGACCGAATTTCGTGACTGAGGTTTCGTTCGGTGATTCACCTTTGATGGTGATCTCGCCGTCCTTCTGCTCAATGCTCTTCAGATAGAGACCAGGGACGCTATCAAAGCGAGCTTTGATCTCGCGCAACACAGCACTTGGACCTTGTTGCGAATCCCGAAGTTTGGTGATGGCGTCGATTCTGGCCTGGATGTCGTTGGCCTTCTTCTCGATCTCGGCTTGCTCGCGATTCACTGCCATCATCTGCTGATTGATGCGTTTCTGATTCTCGAGCTCGCGCAGTGCAGTCTCTTTCGCCGAACGAGAACTAACGAAATCGTATCCAGCACCAAGAGCCAACAATCCAAAGACCGTGAGGCTCATCAGCAGTGTCTGCATTCTTGGGTTCGCCACTTTGTCTTCAACCATGGCGACGCCCGTTGGGCGATCCGTTACTGATTCGAGCAAATTAATCTTGATCATGCCGCATCAACTCCTCTCAGCGCGAGACCGACGGCAATCGCCATCTCAGGGACAATCTCTCTCATGTAATCCGGATCAAACTTTCTCGCGTCTACCTGGATCTGGCGGAAGGGATCAAAAACCTCGACAGGTACTTCGAATCGTTTGGCCAGATAGTTTGTCAAACCGGGCAGCTTGGATCCGCCACCCGCGACAAGGATCTTTTGAATCGCTGCCTCGTCGCGTTCCGACGTTGCCCTGTAGAAATCCATCGTCTTGCGAATCTCGAGGGCCAGAATGTCGGAAACGGTTTCAATGATTGGTTGAAGGGGTCGTGCTTCGACACCTTCCGGCAACGGATAACCGCGCTTTACGGCTTCGGCTTGCTCAAAGGTCAATCCCATTTCCTTCTGTAGCAAGCTGGTGTACTGACTACCACCGACTGAAGCGTCGCGCGCAAACACCGAACGTGAACCGTTCACGATGTTGATGTTCAACGTTGAGGCGCCGATGTTCAGTAAGGCAACGACCTCACCATCACGTGGCTGGTAATTGACTTCATAGCAGTTTTGTAAAGCGAACGAATCGACGTCCACTACAACGGGCTGCTTGCCGGCGAGTTGAATGGCCTGCTTAACATTCGCGATCTTGTCGCTCTTGCAGGCGGCGAGCAGAACTTGAAGAGCGTCGGAGGAATTGCCGGTAACGTGATAGTCAAGATTGACGTCAGCAATGTCGAAGGGAATATGCTCTTCCGCATGCCAGCTAAAAGACTCTTGAAGTTCCTCTTCACTCATCTGCGGCAGCACGATGTTTTTGACGATCACTGAATGGCCGCTAACGCCAGCGGCGACTCTCGTGGTTTTGATCTGATGCTCACTAAAGATGCTGGCGATGACGTTAGATACGTTGTTGAGCTCCATGATCTGTCCGTCGACGATCGTGTCGGGCTGCAAGTTTTCAAATCCAAGACTTGCGAGTTCGAGCTTGCCTGCTTTCTTTTGCAGCTCGACTGCCTTGACTGAACTGGAGCCGATATCGAGTCCCACAAGATTCTTCTTGTTTGTTTTGAACATGGTCTATTTAGTCCTCGAAACTGAAGGGCGCATACGATTCAGGCGCCGTAGACGGGCTCGCGCTTTACGGGCTCGTGACGGGCGAACTTTGACGACTTTCGGGTTAACCGTGAGATGTTCGCAATTCAATGTCTGGGTCCTCGGGGAATGGCCGCACCGTCGGAGAGATATCTAGATGGTTAGACAAAATGCGGGGGAGTCGGGGTTAATCTTCAATGAGTATTGTCGGAGGCCTGGAACGGACCGTTGGCGAAGATGAAAGGCGAGCACCTCAACGATGACACCCTCTGCGCATCGTCGCAAAGCAGAGTAACCTAGGCTACAAACCTTGTCAACCAGTATTTTGCAATGTTTAACTTCTGTAGATAGAGAAGTAAGGAGGGGGCCTAGAGGTCAAAAGAATCAAATATGGAAGCGGAGACCAGATTTTCCAGAAACGGCTGGGCGCTGTCTTCCACAGACCGGAGCTGTTATGAAAGCGTCGTTTGAGGCGATTTGACTTTAACGGTTTTGGCCGGAATTCCGATCACGACGTGATGCGGTTCGATATCCCTGGTGACCACTGAGCTGGTTCCGATCATCGCGTGGTCTCCAACTTGGACTCCTGCCAGCACTGTAGCGTGATACGTAATTCGAACCGAATTGCCGATTCTGGTAACCGGGGTAGTCACCTTCGAAATGTCATAGATGTCGTGAGAGTGGGAATAGACATTCACATAATCTGAGATCGAAACGTTGTTCCCGATTTCGATACCGCCACGATCGTCGAGCAGCACGTAACGATGGATCACAACGTTATCGCCGAAACTCAGGTTGTATCCGAAGGACCACTCCACAAAACTCCAGCACTTGAAGTTCGCACCTACACTTCGAAAGATGTGGGGCGCCAGCATCCTTCTAAGCCGATGGCCTAGCAGTGCATTCTGGCCAAGGGGAGATCGATCAAACATCTGCCATAACCAGATGTAGGGTTTCCTTTCGTTGTAGAGCTTCGCATCAATATCCGAATAGTATTCTGGCTCCGTCGTAATGTTTCTGGGATCAAAGGTGTGCGCGACAGCCCGAGCTGCAGCGGGTAACTTCGCTGCCGCCTTTCGTGGCGTTTCTCCCGGCGAAAGTCCGAAGTAGATGCTCAGTAAGGTATCTCTAACGATGTCGTTTGGATCGCGGCGGCCGCTTGTTAACTCATGGTCTAAACCTTCCAGAAACTGATCGAAATCGGTCTGCGCTTGTGGCTGGGCGGCTAACTCGCGATAGACCATGGCTTGTTTGAATCCACTCCTTCTCGATTGGCCAACGGAATTTTTGGAGGCCACAAAGTACCATACGGTCAACTACTCATCAATCAAGCAGTTTTGCTGAAGGTCGCCTTGCCACTGCCGCAACCTTGACGTTAGGATGCGACCGATGATCCTGATGCGGCGAATTGCGATCGCCTTACTACTACTTTTCGTTTTCGTCATATTCTGGATCTGGTGGACCAGGCCGACTCGAGCGGATATGGCCGCCTATGCACCTGCCGATTCCCTGGTCTATCTCGAAGCAAATAGCATCGTTGATATTGGTCGTGGAATAGCTTCCACTGACGCCTGGCAAAAGCTCGGCCCACACTTGCAGCTACAGCAACAGCTGCCATCACCCTGGTTTAGTAAGTTTGTTATGTGGACCGGACTCGGCTCAGTTCAGACCGTGGTTACGACACGTGCGCAGGTGGCCGTAGTGATGCTGAATGTCGGCGCAACTGAGGAAGGCGAGACGACTCTAAAGGTGAAACCTGATGCAGCAATAATCGTCGAAACTCACACACCATCCTGGCGGACCAAACCCGCCGTTGAAAAGTTCATTGGCAACTTTGCCAGGACGGCTTACGGCACTCCCACTCTCACCAGGCAAACAGTGAATGATGCTGAATTGTTAATCTGGAGTGCACCCACAGGATCTCGACAGATCATTGCAGCAACGGAAGGCAGCCTCGTCGTCATCGGTAATTCTGATCTCGCAGTACGAGCCTGTCTGGCAGTCAAGCATGGCGAACGACCGAGTTTGAAAGATGCCCCGGAGCTAAGGGCAATGCGTCAGAAGCTGAATGCAGAACGCGCACTTGCATTTGGTTATGTCTCTTCCGCCAACGCCGGCAAACTGGTTTCGATCGCTACTCCTCTCTTGATGGGATCAGGCCGCAGCGAGATACCGATGGAGACGATTCTGACTGAAGCAGCAACCAAGTTGTTGGGTAGTATCGGTTGGAGTTCGATTGCCGCGAATGGCGGAATCGAAGATCGTTACCTCTTTAATATTAAAGAGCCGGCAAGTAGTCGCCTGACAGGATTGTTTCACCCGACGACTGCGAAGAACCAGTTCATCAACCCCCTGATTCCTAACTCTTACTCGATAACAGAATACTCGTTTGAATCTCCTGTTGTGGCCTGGCAAGGATTTGAATCAGCATTGCTTTCTCAAATGGATGCTTTATCGGCGGTGGTTTTTAAATCGGTCTGGAAATCGGCGCTTAACAATTACGGGGTTGAAGAGCCGGAAGCCTTTCTGAAATTGGTGGGCCCGCAACTCGCCACAGTTCGATTGAGACCAGCGGCAGAAAGGTCCGTGCTGGTCGCGTCGATTACAGAATATGAGCAAGTGAAGTCGTTGATCCGCGCACGTCTCGGAAGCAGGTTGAGTCAAGAATCGGTGGGCCCCTTTGAGTTTGTGAATGCGGTTGACAAGGAACTGAGCGCAGCAATCTCAGAGCGATTGTTATTGTTAGGACCCCCTGATGATGTCAGAAGCTGCACAACCAATCTCGCGAACGCACCGAACCCAGGCAAGCTAAACGCATACAAGCCCAGCTTGGCTTCGGCGACAATCGTAACCTACACGAACGACTCGGACAGGATACGCACCTTCATGAACGCGGTGGCCCAGGCTGTTAATTACCAGCGCTCTCAATCGAATCCCGAAACGCTCGAGCAGTTTCTCTCGCAGGTTCCTTATTCGGTTACCGAGACTGCACTCAATAGTGAAGGCATCCAACGACGGACCCAATCTTCGTTCGGTCAGTTCAGCACGATCTTCTCGCTCCTGTTTCCGAGCTCATGATCTCCGAAAAAAGATGAATCCCAGTTCTCCGTCAACTCTACTGATCGGAACATCGAATCCAGGAAAGGTTGCGGAGATTCGTTTGGCTCTTGCTGAGTTGCCGTTCGTTCTAAAAAGCCTGCGTGAGTTTCCCAATCTGCCGAGTATTGCTGAGACCGGTCACACCTTTCAGGAGAATGCCTTGCTCAAGGCAATTGGCTACTCGAGAAACTTAGGCTTGTTAACTCTGGCGGACGATTCAGGGTTGGAAGTCGAAGCGCTTGACGGTGGCCCGGGAGTTTTGTCGGCACGTTACGGGGGTGATGACTCATCCGATGAAGATCGAGTCAAACTTTTATTAGCGAATTTGACGGGGGCTCCGAACCGGCGAGCCAGGTTCAAGTGCGTACTTGCACTGGCGAACCCGGATGTTGTTGGGGTGTTCGAGGGTGAATGTCGCGGGACGCTTGCGAAAGAACCATCTGGCACGAATGGCTTTGGTTATGATCCGATATTTATCCCCGAGGGCTACAAGAAAACATTTGGCGAGTTACCAGCTTCATTAAAGGATTCAATAAGCCATCGCGGGAAAGCTCTGATTCAGGTGAAGAGGTTCTTGGTGGAATTCTCCGGAGCTTAGGGGAGTTCTGTATACCGTTTGATGCGCTTCAACGGCACTGAGTCGGGTTCACAAACGTCCCAGTGCCTAATTAACAGCTCGCTTGACCACCCAACATCCGCCACATAGAATGCATCGCCTGCTCATTCTTAGGTAGGCGTTTTCGGGGCGTAGCACAGCCTGGTAGTGCGCTCGGTTTGGGACCGAGAGGTCGGAGGTTCGAATCCTCTCGCCCCGACCACCTTCCCGCATCATTATCAATCACAATTTCTGCCGCTGTAGAAACCGACCCGGTCGGTGACGGTTCGGCGTGCAAAACACCCAACTTTTTTGCGAAAATGCCCAAGAAACCTAGAAAATATCGAGACTTTGCGGCTGGAACTGTGATATATGAGTGTCCGCACAGCTTTTAAATTCTAAAGTTCTTACTGGAGGTGTCACACCATACTATGGCGACCGCAGCAGGCAAGAAGCGCATGACTCAGTCGGAGGTAGTGAATTATTTTGCTGAGAAAACTGGTATGAAGCGGGGTCAAGTTAAAGAGTTTTTCGAGGAGCTTTCGAATTTGGCGACTCGTGAAGTGCGGACCAATGGAGAGTTCGTCCTTCCCGGCTTCGGCAAATTGGTAAAGTCCGAACGAAAAGCCCGCGAAGGCCGAAATCCCGCAACCGGCGAAACAATTCAGATTCCCGCAAAGACAACTCTCAAATTCCGCGTCGGCAAGTCGATGAAAGATACGGTGCTGCCAAAAAAATAGTCACTC
>DATBMP010000478.1:0-8727 GCA_036554845.1 Pyrinomonadaceae bacterium | reverse complement strand
ACCACGAGGTGGAACGAGAAGACAAGAATGAGCGCACTCCGGTTTTGTGTTAACGTGCCCGTATTCAGAATCCGACAAAGGAGAACCATTTCAAATTATGAAATTGTGGTGCGTAGTGCGAGCCAGCTCATTGGTCCTACTGGGACTATTGTTGTTCGGATGTCGCCGCAGCACTCCACTTTCTTCTCAGAATACTTCCGCCTCAGTTCCCGTATCTGATCAAGTACTAATCATTAACCCGAGTGATTCTCCCGCCAAGGGCGATAGCCGAGAACCCGAACTCAACGCGACTCAAGACGGACGAATCATTCTTAGCTGGGTGGAAAAGATTGGCGACAAGAGACACGCGTTACGAACCTCAACGAGAGACGAAAATGGTTGGAATGAAGCACGCACCGTCGCCGAAGGTGAGAACTGGTTCGTCAATTGGGCCGACTTTCCTTCGGTCATTGCTCTGAAGGATAACTCGTTGGCCGCACATTGGTTGGTGAAGAGCGGCAAAAGCACTTACGCGTACGATGTGAACATTTCTCGATCGAAAGATGGCGGCAATACCTGGAGTAGGCCAATCGTTCCGCATCTTGACAACACGCAAACTGAGCATGGTTTTGTCTCACTGCTACCGCTCCCGGACGGACGCGTAGGCGCAGTATGGCTCGACGGTCGAAACATGAAAGAGACAAAGGAGACTGACGAGCACGCGCCGGCCGCTGAGAGCATGACATTGCGGTACGCGGCGATCGATGCGGACGGAAAACTTTCAGATGAAGCACAACTCGATGAACGTGTCTGCGAGTGCTGCCAGACCTCAGCGGCTATCACAAGCGAAGGCCCGATAGCAGTCTATCGTGATCGCTCTCAATCAGAGGTGCGCGATATCTATTTTGTGAGGCAGATCAATGGAGTATGGAGCGCCCCTAAAGCAGTGCACACTGACAACTGGCAGATTAACGGCTGCCCCGTGAATGGGCCATCAGTCGCCGCTGATGGTCGTCGAGTGGTCGTCGCCTGGTTTACCGGAACAGCTGATACGCCTCACGTCAAGGTCGCCTTTTCCGAGGACGGTGGCGCCACATTCGGTCAACCTTTACAAGTGGACGAGGGCGAGACTGTGGGCCGAGTCGATACGTTGCTGCTGCCAGATGGTTCGGCGCTAGTGTGCTGGATGTCGGGAACGGTGGATGGAGGAACTATCAAAGTACGGCGCGTGCGAGACGACGGGACGCTTGGTCCTCCGGCCGAAGTCGCAAAAACTGACATCTCGCGTTCAAGTGGTTTTCCGCGGATGGCCAGACTTGGTGACGAAGTACATTTCGCCTGGACGGAATTTGGTAAACCATCACACATACGAACCGCAACGGCGGACATTAGCCGCTATAAGTGAACTTCGTGGGTTGGGATGAGATCACCGCGACGCGACGGCGTGCCGAACGAACTCGCGCCGTGGCTGACCTTCAGAAGCCAACGTGTGACGCAGATCTAGTAGCGAGTTTTCACTATTGTTTGTGGAACTTTCACCACCAAAACTCACCTGCCGCCGATATCCAGCCAAATGCGGAGCAACACGCCCGGTACGTTCATTGCGTGATCCAAAACTAAATTAAATAGAGATTTGCCTGCGCTGCAATCCGCTTCGGGTTGTCAGCGTGTGCGGAAGTAAGGAGAACGAATGAAGGTCAAAGAGATCATGACTGCGAACGCCAAGGCCTGCACCTTGACTGACAATCTGGCTGATGCCGCTCGATTAATGTGGGAGGCGGACTGCGGAATCCTCCCTGTAGTTGCCGAGGGGGGAAAAGTTGTCGGTTTGATTACCGACCGCGACATCTGTATGGCGGGGATGACCAAGGGGCGGAACGAGTCGAACATTGCAGTCGAAGACGTAATTTCGGGCAATGTCTTCACCTGCAAGCCGGAAGACGACATCCGGAGCGCACTAAACACAATGCGTGACAACAAGGTGCGACGCCTCCCGGTTGTAACTACTGGCGGGAAACTCGCAGGGATGCTGTCAATGAACGACGTCATACTCAAGGTCGCAGAAGTGGGTGATAAGAAAGGGACCGATCTGTCCTACAGCGACGTGGTGAATGCCTACAAATCGATTTGCCAGCATCGTGTGCCGTTGCAACAGGCGCAAGCCACAGCAGCGGTCTGAGTCGATCAGAACAGGTACGCGCCAAAGATTTAGAAGTCAGGTTGAGGAGGCAGCTCAGGGATTAGTGTGCAGTGGAAAGGACAAAACATGAACAGGAAGACAGACAGCGAGATCAAACAACAGGTCTTGCGCGAACTGAAATGGGACTCACGCATCGGCTGGTCCCACATTGGAGTAGAGGTGACGGAGGGCGTAGTCACGCTAACCGGCGTGGTTTCGAGCTACGCTCAGAAATTGGCGGCACAAGAGGCGGCCCATCGAATTAAGGGAGTCTTGGACGTCGCCAACGATGTCGAGGTGAAGCCAGCGGGTCTCTTTGTTAGAAGCGACGCCGAAATCGCCCTTGCGGTTCGTAACGCTCTTGAATGGGATGCATTAGTTCCTGATGAGCGCATTAAGTCAACCGTATCTGACGGCTGGGTGACTCTTCACGGAGATGTTGACTTCTGGCAGCAGCGTGAAGATGCAGAACTTTCGGTGTTGCGACTGGAGGGTGTTATCGGCGTGACCAACGAGATCACCGTAGCGCCAAAGCCAGTCGACGCAAATGAGCTTCGCGAAGAGATTGAGTACGCACTCGAGCGTCGCGCAGATCGTGAAGCTGAACGATTGCGCATCGAGGTCCACGACGGAGCTGTCGATCTGTTTGGTCGAGTTCACTCCTGGCAAGAGAAGCGTGCTGTCGTCGGATCTATCAGTCATGCCCCGGGCGTCTCAGAAGTCAGGGATCACTTGCGCATCGATCCGTACTTCTAAACTTGCCGGCTACGTGTAGCAAAAGCAATTGGCTTTGTTTGCGTGGCCCTAATGAAGAATGAAAGAGGAAAGAATCATGAAAGAGAAGAAAGAAGCGAGGGAACATTCAACAGAACTGACCACCACCGCTGCGAAGCCAGATACGACTCCAACTCCGTTTGGGTTGATGCGCCGGTTTGCGACCGACATGGAAAGACTTTTCGAGGACTTCGAAGGCTTTCGCCTCCCGAGTCTCTTTGGAAGAGAGTTTTTCCCGTTCACCAAAGAGTTTGAAAATGTGGACTGGTCACCTGAGATCGAGGTGCGGCACAACAATGGACAGTTTATCGTTCGAACCGATCTTCCCGGCTTGAAAAAAGAGGACGTCAACGTGGAATTGACCGATAACCTCCTGACGATCGCCGGTCAACGAAACGATGAGGAGGAAGAGAAGCGGGAAGGCTACTATCGCAGCGAACGCAGCTACGGTAGCTTTTATCGCCAGGTGCCGCTGCCCGAAGGTGCAAAGACCGATACGGCAACTGCCGAATTCACAGACGGTGTACTGCAAATAACGATGCAGGCGCCGGAACGTGAACCGAAGGCGCGCCGCCTGGAGATCAAGAAGGGTGAAGAGCCCGCGAAGGCAAAGGCAGCAACTAAATAACACTGTTCGGCATAGCCCTAGACCACGAGCGCCGGGAGCTTAGTCTCTCGGCACTCGGTATTACGCGGAGAAATGAAACAGAAGCCTGCATCTTTGCGACTCACTCTGCTGGGCGTGAGGCGCAATGAACTCCCGACGGTATGCAAAAAAACAGGCAACTGAGGTGATTGGGGGTACGAATATGCCAAGACTAAGATCCAGTATAGATCCTGAAGAGCAACCGGAGTTTCTTGAGAGCCCGACGAGTTACAGAATTGGAACTAATCAATCTCAACTGCTCTGTAGTTTCTGCAACGGAATTTACTACGTTGATAACAATACGTTTCAGCAAGTCATGTCGGCAATGGAAGAGGGGATTGACAATCCTTTTTGCTGTGATGACTGCGAAGCGGAACTAGAGGAGTTGTCTCACTAGGTGGTACTTGGTGAGTGGCTTTGGCACAAAAGTCTTTTGGGTACGGCTTTGCCGCGCCCTTGCGGTAAACCTGCGGCTTGCCGTTATTCCAACCTAAATATCAGGCGATGCCTAAACTGTTCCATCTTTGAGGCATAGCCTCGATCAAAATATGTAAAGGTTCGGTGAGCCGCAGGCTTATTGTAGGGTGCGGCCGAGCCAGAACTCCAAAAAAGACTCTTTGTCCAAAGCGGTAGCGAGTAGTTAATACGTTGAAGGCATTGGTGCCAGAAACAACTGGGATATTTCCACCAATGATCTGCGTGAAAGGCCAAGGAGGCAGAGTCGTCATTTGAGCAAACGTCGGCGCAGGTCTTCAACCTTCTTAATCGCCGGCGTTTGCGTTGAGAAACCTGGGTGTTTCATCCCGCGTTTGGTTTCGGGTGTGGGTTGCTGCTTGGAGTTTACCTGGGTTGGAGTATTCTGCGGGCCCGTCGAAACTAGTTTGCTACTGCGCTGTTCTGCTTAACTATGGAAGCGAGTGCACCAATCGAGACGTTTTGTCAGCGCGTCGTCGCGGCGGCAAGTATCCGTCCTGAAAAGCCAGCGATGAGCGTGATCGATGCTGATGGCCAGGAGGATGTGACCTTCGGCTCAATGCTGGCCCAGTTACGCAGCATTGCGTATCGGCTCACTCTAGAGGGAATCTGTTTCGGTGATCGCGTGGCCCTGATCGGCGAGAACCATCCCAATTGGGCCATTGCCTACCTCGGCATCATTTATCGGGGCGCGGTAGTTACACCGATGGATCCGGCGGCGACAACGCAAGCGCTCGCTGCGTTTCTGAAGGGCTCCGAGGCCAAGCTCGCATTCGTTTCGCCTGATTCACTTGATAAGTTTCGCGCAGCATGCGAGGAGCTGGGGAGCAACATCCCGGTGGTGGCCCTCCGTCCGCTGGTCCAAGCCAATGGCCTCGGTACTTTTGAAGATTGGATTCGGACTCCGACATCACAGGAGTTTAATGCCGCTCAACCACCTGCCAAGCCGGAAGACCTGGCGGTTCTGATTTACACGTCAGGCACAACGGGAACACCAAAGGCTGTACCGCTTACTCACGGAAACATTTATGCCGAGAGTACGAAGGTCCAGGAGGTGATGAAGATCAGCGAGCGAGAGGTGGTCCTGAGTCTGTTACCGCTATTTCATGCCTACTCACAAATCGTAAATCTGTGGCTGGCTACGATCATAGGCGCACGTGTTGTGTATCTCGCTGAAATGACCACCTCAGGGATTGAACGAGGACTAAGGAACAGCGGTGCAACGGCATTAATCGGAGTGCCGCGCCTCTGGTACTTGTTTCACAAAAAGATTTTTGATGCCGTGCACGCTCGAGCTGCTCCAGTCAGGATCCTGTTTCAAATCCTGATGGTTTTCAACGGCGCGCTGCGTAAGTTGAGCTTGAACGGTGGTCGGTTTTTCTTCAACACAATTCACCAGTCGTTTGGCGGAAAGCTGAGGCTCGCAGTTTCGGCAGGGGCAAGCTTTGATGAAGACGTTGCTCGCGACTTTCATTGCCTTGGTTTCACAATCCTGCAGGGTTACGGACTGACTGAAACCAGCGGCGCAGCGACCGTTACGCGCTTCGAAGACAATCAGATCGGTTCAGTAGGAACGCCGCTCAACGGTGTCGAGGTGAGCATCGATGGTCCCAATGATGAAGGAGTCGGAGAGGTCTTGATTCGTGGTCCAGTAGTGATGTCTGGCTACTACCGGAATCCGGAGGCCAATCGCGAAGCATTCACCGGCGATGGGTGGTTTCGTTCAGGCGACATGGGCAGGTTTGATAAAGAGGGACATCTCTACATCGTTGGGCGCAGGAAAGACGTGATCAAATTGCCATCAGGCAAGAACGTCTTCCCTGAAGATGTGGAGGAACATTACGAACGCTCTCCGTTTGTCAGTGAACTGTGTGTGCTGGGCGTCAAGGACCAATCCAGTGAATTCAAGGGGGCGGAAAAGCTGGCTGCTGTGGTCGTGCCAAATTTCGCTTACCTTAAAGCTCAGCATATCGCTAATGCGCGCGAATGGATTGTTTGGGAGCTGGAAAATCTGGGACGCGAGCTGCCCGAATACCAACGGGTACACGATTTTGTCCTCCGGGCCGAACCGTTGCCCCGTACAACGACACGCAAACTAAGACGCTTCGAACTAAAAAGCCAAATTGAAGAACTAAGAAAGCTGGAAGGAAGAGAAACGAAAACGATCGTGCTCAGCGAAGCAGATCGAATGCTAATGGATTCCGCTGCGGGACGTGTGCTCGTCGCCTCTGTAAGACAACACTCTCCCGACGTAACGGTGATCGGCCCGCAGATGAATCTGGAAATTGACTTGCAGCTCGATTCACTCGCTCGCGCCGAATGCGTCGTCGCCGTCGAACAGAAACTCGGCATCGAGCTGAAGCCGGAAGAAGTAGCCACGTCGCAAACAGTAGGCGAGTTGGTCCAGTTGGCCAACGCAAAGACGACAGGAGCAACGCCAGTGGTGGCTGCTGGAGAGGAGTTCCACTGGCGGGGTGTGTTGGCCGGAACCACCGAGGAATTGCCGGATCTAGCGCATCTTCTCAGGCCCAAGACGGCATTGGTAGTGATCGCACATGTTGTTCTGCGACTGATCTATTATGTGGCGCGTGTCTTCTTCCGCTTGGAGGTAGAGGGTGGCGAAGCGCTCAAACACCTGAAACCACCCTACCTCATATGCCCAAACCATCAGAGTTACATAGATCCGTTCCTTGTATGCTCGACATATCCGCGCGGCGTGCTCCAAAACATTTTTCATGTTGGCGCGAGCATGTACTTTACCAATGCTGTCATGAAACAACTTGGGCGACTGATTAACGTTGTCCCTATCGATCCGGATTTGCAGCTGTTGCGTGCGATGCGCGCTGGCGCCGCCGGACTTCGAGCGGGAAAAATTCTGAACATCTACCCTGAAGGCCAGCGGTCATTTGACGGGAAACTGCTCGAGTTCAAGAAAGGCGCGGCAATACTGGCCACTGAATTGAAGGTACCAATTGTGCCGGTAGCATTGGATGGAACCCACCGAATTTGGCCGCGCAAATCGTGGCGTTTCCGACTAGCAAAGGTAAAGATAAGATTTGGCGACCCTGTTGACGTTCGAACAATGGCTTTAAATGGGAAGAATGAGGAAGTCGCTTACGAAAAAGTGACGGCACTGTTGAAGCTGCGAATTCAGCAGATGCTTGATGAAATGCGCGGTAGCGCGAATGAACTTCGGCAAGGGTTGCATAACAGCAATTACAGCGAGGTCCTAGGCGATGGATAAACAACAACTTCATGAGAAGGTCGAGCTGTTACATGCTGAACTTGATCAGCTGGAGCGCCCTGATAGCAACCAACGAGAGATCCTTCAGAAAGTGGCGAGGGATATTCAGGACATGCTCGGGCGGCAAGAAGAGTTGCACTACCGCGACCTGGGTGAAAGATTGAAAGAGGCTGTGGCACAACTCGAAGCTTCCCACCCCGAAACAATTCTGCGAATGAGACAGGTGATTGATCAAATCGCTTACATGGGAATCTAGCGAGAAGTGTTTCGTCGAGAGCGTGAGAATCTGCCGAGCGGAAACGAAAGGGCCCAACTAAGAACGTAGGTATTGGTGCTGCATGCGCCTACTGCTTCTGCCACTTAGAACAATTCGCTGCCGCTTTGCATCCGCACGCCTGAGTGAGAATTGAGTCACTTGGAGACAACAGGCGCAACGACCCGCCATGATCCAGTATTCCGGAGGTCTACAATGCAAAAAACTTTAGTTGTCCTTTCTATGCTTATCTTATGCACGAATGTCTTCGCCCAAACCAGAAGCTTCACGAGGGATGGGCTCGACTACATTGTGGAGCTTCCTTCACCCTCGTGGCGAGTACTATCACGTGTGGATGTGCACGAACACGCGGAATTCATTAACGGGAACGACTATGGCAATGGTTACTTACGACTAAGGAAGAAGCTTGTGTTGCCAGATACGTCAGCTGAAGATCTGTTTCGTACGGATGAGAAGAGTGAATTGCAGTCCTTGCCTGGCTACGTAGTTTGCAGCGACAGTCAGGGTGCCGAGTTCAAGGGACATTTGGTCGGTAAAGTTTTTTCCTATGAGTACATAAGTAATGGGAGAAGTATGGACGGCCGAATTTACTATCTTCAGCTGGACAGTCGGATCTTCTACGCTCTTCATTTCACGGTTGCCAGCGAGAAGCTTACGGGCTTAAGTGACCAGATGGATTCCATAGCGCGTAGCTTTCGATTGAAGTGATCTATCCGTGAGCCGCCTTGCAGGCTGGGGCAATTCTATCTACAAAGTCAGAACCAAGGATCAGTCGCGGCAAAGTACAATTTCCGATTTCGACATGATATTTGTAATCTTCTCTGGGCCAACTGCTCGATTCGTCTGGTCCAAAACTAACATGGACCAATGAGATGAAGAATCCCCCCAAAGAACGCCTGGTGTCGCTTGATGTTTTTCGCGGAATCACGATTGCCGGAATGGTGCTCGTCAACAATCCCGGAACCTGGGAGCACATCTATTGGCCACTGCGCCATGCCGAGTGGCACGGGTGGACGCCGACAGACCTGGTCTTCCCGTTCTTCCTTTTCATAGTAGGCGTAGCGATTACTCTGGCTTTTGGAAAACGAGTTGAGAGTGGCCGCAGCAGTCGGGACCTATACTTGAAGATCATCAAGCGCTCACTGATCATATTCGCA
>DATBMP010000460.1:0-5078 GCA_036554845.1 Pyrinomonadaceae bacterium | reverse complement strand
ATCCGTCCAATTAATATCAACTATCCGCAGGTAGCAGATGTGAATCGTGTAGGGTTAGCTAACGCCAATACGGTGCGTCCATTCCTCGGTTACAGCACGATCACCTGGCGCGAGACGAGTGCCATTTCTCGCTACCATGGAATGCTTTCAAGCATCAGCTATCGCCATGGCAAGGGCCTCAGCTTGACGGCGAGCTATACTTTCAGCAAGACGCTCACCGACGCCACAAACGATCGTGACGCCGTTGACAGTCCGCAGAATCCACTAAACTACCGCGCGGAATACGCTGAGGCGCGCACGTCGCGTCCGCATATTTTCTCAGCGAGTTATGTTTACGAACTGCCGTTCTTCACCAGAGATCCAAGCGCCTTTAAGCGTGCGGTGCTTGGCGGTTGGCAGATTGCTGGCATTACGGACATCACTTCGGGTCAACCGGTTGCGCGTGTGGCTAACGTCGGAACGTTCCCCGCAGCAGCAGTGGCCGGGTTCTATCCGAATGTGGTCTCAGATCCAAACAGCGGGCTGGCGGGGACGATCGATCCTGTTTCCGGATTGCCGCTTATTTTCGACCCGAACGCCTTTGCGGCACCGCCCGCGGGAACTTACGGCAACGCGCCGCGAGCCTTCGCAAGGTTGTTCGGACGAAATCAAACTAACCTGACACTGACGAAAAACATCTACTTCAACACTGAACAAGATGTTCGTCTGCAGTTGCGTGCTGAAGCGTTCAACGTTTTCAATCACACGCAGTTCACTGGTGTCGGCGTGGTTGTGGGCCAATCAACCTTTGGAAGACCAACCGGGGCTAGATTGCCACGCGAGTTTCAGTTTGGAGCTAAACTGACGTTCTAGGTTAAAAATCAAATATGGACTAACTTGTGCCCGCGAGTTCGTTACGGAACATCGCGGGCACAAGTGCATTCAATAGGGGTTGCATGTTTACATCGTCCTACTCAGATCTGACTCAGAGACTGGTTTTGCCTTGGATCTCGATGGCCTGACCATCTGCAACCACCAATTTTTTGCGCAAGGAAGCATGCGAAAGTGACGATTACAGATCCCAAAACCCTGGTCCTCCGTGGCGCCCGTCTAGTGACTCCTGTTGGATTGATCGAGAACAGATCGCTCCTGATTGAAGACGGACTGATCACTCGGATTGATGACGACGAGAGACTGCGTGCTGCCGGACCTGTGCTCGTTCTTGACGGCCAGACTGTATGGCCGGGTTTTATCGATGTTCACATCCATGGTGCTGTTGGAATCGATGTGATGACCGCAACCGTGGATGAGCTTGCTCATATTGGTGAGTTTCTGGCGCGGTCAGGCGTTACTACCTGGCTGCCAACCCTGGTTCCGGGCGCGGACAGTGAATACAAGCATGCCAACAACTCAATTGAAGAGTTGATGAAGAGGCAGGAAGATCTTCAGCCCGCTGCGCGCGCTGTTGGCGTGCACTACGAAGGCCCATTTGTAAATACGAATCAATGCGGTGCTCTTCGAACACAGTTCTTTCGCACGTTTACAAACGTGGCAGATCTCGAGCCGATCGTCTTTCCTCAGGTCGAAGGGGCGCGCCGGATGATGACTCTGGCACCGGAGATTGAGGGAGGCGTTGCGCTTGTTGCTGAGCTCGTACGCCGTGGTTGGGTGATCTCAATCGGTCACACCAGAGCCGGCGTTGACGTTCTCGATGCCGCACGCAATGCCGGCGCGCGCCACATGACACACTTTCCGAATGCGATGGCGCCATTGCATCACCGCAGTCCTGGGCCGATTGGTTGGGGACTGCTAGAGGACGATGTGACAGTTGATCTGATCGCTGACGGAGTCCATTGCGATCCATTAATGATCAAGTTGGTAATGCGTTGTAAATCTTCGGAGCGCTTTTCGTTGATTAGCGATTCGGTGTCACCAACTGGCCTGGGTGATGGCGATTATCGCGTTTGGGGAGAGACCATTACGGTGCGCCAAGGAAAGACGAGTAACGAACGAGGCAGCATCGCGGGTTCTGTGATCACCATGCGTGATGCTGTAAATATGATGTTATCGCTAGGTATTCCGGAGTTTGAGGTGGCCCGGATAGCTTCGCTAAACCCCGCGCGGTTACTCGGACTGGACAGCGTCTGTGGTTCGATTGAGGTAGGGAAGCGAGCGGACCTGACGGCGTTGGATAGTGCCTGCAATGTTTCTCTTTGCGTGGTTGGAGGCCGGATCGCGGCACGATAGCCAGCACCACTGCTCGGAAGCAACGAAGCCTTGCCTCAAAAGTCTGAAAACCGACTCTCATTCACACCGGGCTTTAGCCCGGTGATCAGGACGACGACGATGGACCAACCGTTTTAACGGTTTCTCGATCCGCTGAAGGCTTTTGGTGGTGAAGAGGTTACGAATTATTGAAAGATAGAAACCGTTGAAACGGTTGGTCTCCTCAGCCCCCGCCCCTAGTCACCGGGCTGAAGCCCGGCGTGAACGAAAACGACTTTTAGGGGAAAGCCAAGCAACGACAATCGTCAATCGTCACTCGACAGTTAGGGAAGCTTCTTCTTGAATCGCTCAGCCTCTTGGTCGCGCTTCTGATCGTGTAACGCCTTCGCTTTGTCGAGTTCAGCTTTACCTTCTTCAGTCGCTCCCGTCTTCATCAATGCTCGGCCAAGCTGAAAGTGTCCATCTGCGATTGTTCCGTCAATCGACACCGCCGCCCGCAATTCCTTTACGCCTTCGTCGAGACTCTCTGTGAGCACCAGTGCACGTCCAAGCGCGAAGCGAGTATCAAACTCGTTTGGATAACCCTGCGCTGCTTTTTTCAAAAACGGTAATGACTTTGCTGCGTCGCCCTTAGTCAAATAGAGATCACCCAAAGTAAAGGCAGCGCGGGCGTCCTCTGGATCTCGCTGCAACACCTCCATCAGCTCTCGTTCAGCATCCTCGTACTGATAGAGCTTCCAATACAAATAACCGAGGCCATAACGAATCAATGTTGAATTTGGATCTAAGGCAACAGCCTTGCGATACGCTTCCGCTGCTTCGGGGGTGCGTTTGGCCCCGTCCAACGCGTCACCATACTCGGCCCACAACAGAGCTGTCGGACCGGGAAGTGTCAGCCGTCGCTCAAGGACAGTTGCGGCTTCCGCATATCGTTGCTGTTTCAGAAAGCTTCTCGCTGCTAGTTCAAGTAGCGCCGGATCTTTTGGATTACGCGCCAACAGTTGGGCCACCTCGCGCGTTGCTTCTTTGAACTGGTTGGTACCAATCAATGCGATTGCGAGGGCGCGGCGCACGGCTTCATTTTCTGGTTCAAGCAAGAGCGCGCGCCGCAGTGGACGCACAGCATCTGCGTAGTTCTCTTTCTTTACCAACGTGAGGCCGATGTTGAAATGTGGACCCGCTAGTTTCGGATCAATCGTGATCGCGCGGTTCCAGGCCTCGACGGCTTCGGTGGTCTTCTCCTGACGATTGAGGGCGACACCGAGATTCGTCCAGGCACGCGCATCGTTGTCGGCGAGGGCCAACGATGCACGCCAGTTCTTCTCAGCTTCGGCCCAGTTACCGTCCTGCTCGGATTTTTGTGCGAGTTGATAGTGACGACGCACCTGCTCCAGTTGCGACGCTGTAAGCTGTGCCTGAATCGTCAAAGGCACGAACAACAAAAGACCAACAACGAACGAGCCTAACAACATTTGCTTACGATTCATGGTCACCTTCGCCCCGACCATATGATTCATCAAGGAGTTCAATTGGATGGCAAACCCGAATCGTCATTCCCGAAAGTAGTGCGCCGGCAGCGATCTGCATCTGACAGCCTGGATTTCCGGTCGCTACGACTTCGGCCTCACTCTGTTTGATGTCGGCAAGTTTCTGTTCCAAGACTTTGCCCGACAGATCCGGTTCGAGAAGATTGTAAATTCCCGCGCCACCGCAGCACCGCTCCGGGTTAATGAGCGCGACAAAATCCAGGTTTGGAATCGAACGCAGCATTGATACTGAGGTATCTGCTGCGTGCTGCCCATACATCAGGTGACATGAAGCGTCGTAAGTAACTCTGGCGTTATCCGCGGCGTCCCCTTTTTGCAGGTCACAGGTTTGAAGGATTTGGCTGACGTCGCGAACGCGGGCACTGAATCGTTCCGCACGTTCGCGAAACTCGTCGTCGTGGGCCAGTAAGTGATGGTAAGTGGTAAGCATCGCACCGCATCCGCCTGCGTTGGTGACGATTGCAGTCTTATCTTCTTCAAATGCCTTGATGTTCTGGCGCGCCAACTTACGTGCGCCTTCAAGATCACCAGCGTGAGCATGAAGTGCCCCGCAACACACTTGCTCTCGTGGAGCTGACAGCTCGATTCCATTCCTCTTCAAGACTCGAGTTGTCGCCCGATTAACACGCGAGAAGAGCCCTTCACCAACGCAGCCTTTGAACAAAAATGCAGACGAGACAGTAGAGGTGACTGAAGAAACTGGATGGTCAACTCGCTTTGACCTGCCTGCTGAACTGTCGAGCAGTGCAAGCGCGAATTCGAAACGTGGAGAGACCAATCGCGGAAGCTTCAACTTGAGCAGCAGCCGCGCCAGTCCCAGATCTCTGAAAATACGGGATAGCGCAAACGCGAATTTCAGACGTCGCGAATGGAGCCAAACATGATTTAGCACTAGGTGAAGCACTGAGTGAGTAAAGCCCTGTTTGACCTCCGATAGTTCAGCACGTCCGGCTTCAAGAAGTTGTCCGTACTCAACACCTGCCGGACAGACATTTTCACAAGCGCGACAACCCAGACAACGATCGATGTGTCTTTCAAAACTTGAAGAGTTGTTTGCGAGGCGTCCTTCGGCCACTGCCCGCATCAGATAAATACGCCCGCGTGGTCCATCGTTTTCGTCGCCGGTGATTGTGTAAGTCGGGCAGGCTTCAAGACAGAGACCGCAGTGAATACAGGCAAGAATTTTCTGTTCTTCAGCGGCGAGTTGGAGTGTAAGTGGAGATGATGCCATTTTGCGAGTTAGTGATGAGTGTTCTTTGTGGGCCGTGATTGTTGGTGGTTCGTTGTTGTTGGTGCCGTAACGGCGGCTTTGCCGCATCCCTTGCG
>DATBMP010000352.1:0-13708 GCA_036554845.1 Pyrinomonadaceae bacterium | reverse complement strand
GCGCCAGCGCCTGCTTCATAAGCGAAGTTTCTAACTCTTCAAGCGAAATACCATCGCTCGGAAGAGTAAAGACCGAAGCTGCCGAATCTGTATTGATAAGGCCAAGGCGCGACGATTTAAGTTCTGGGTTGGCCAAGATACCCGCGGGCAGATATCTTGAGGAGATCACATCTCTATCCTCGAGCACGATAGCGCGCTCGATAACGTTGCGCAGCTCACGTACGTTGCCTGGCCAGTCGTAAAGCTTGAAGGCTCGTGCGACTTCAGGGGATAGGCCACGATTGTTTTGCCGACCCAGACGATTCGTGAACGAAGTCAAACAATGTTCTGCCAGCAGGATTACGTCATCTTTGCGCGCACGTAACGGTGGAATGTCGATCTGAATGACAGCAAGGCGATAGTAAAGATCGAGCCGAAAACGACCACACGCAGTTTCTTTCTTGAGATCGCGATTCGAAGCCGAGATCACGCGCGCCGTAAACGGGACATCTCTCAAACCGCCAACGCGGCGAAGTGTGCCGTCTTCGAGCACCCGCAGGAGTTTCGCTTGCAGCTTGATATCCAGTTCGCTGATCTCATCGAGCAGGATCGTGCCTCTATCAGCCTGTTCCAGCAGACCCTCCTTACGCGATTTGGCGTCAGTGAACGCTCCTTTTTCATGTCCGAACAATTCCGATTCGATTAGATTCGACGGCAGCGCGGCACAATTGATGGCCACGAAAGGAGCTTGCCCACGCTGTGATGCGTGGTGAATTGCCTTTGCAAGGCAGTCTTTGCCGGTGCCGGATTCGCCCTGAAGCAACACGCATGAAACTTCGCTTTCCGCCACTCGCCGCGCGAGGCTAATCGTTTCGCGCATAGCTGGGGATTCGCCAATGATCTGATCAAAGTCAAAAGTCGGAGGAGAGGCAATAGACATTTTACGAATTCCAGATCAACCCGATGCCCTGTTGTCCATGATAGAGATCACCTCTTGCCCGCTTACCAATGGTCCAGACTTCGTAATAACGGCGGCGCAAAAGCTCCTCGGACGAGAAGGCTATTCAGACTGTGTCCTCGCACTGAAGCGTAACGAATCAGCACGTCCGTTTATTCCCGTCGTGTGGGGGATTTAGGGTTTTGGGTCGGCTAGAATCTACCTTCAGAATGGATTCTGGAATATAAGACTGGAAGGTATTCAGATAGGACCTTAGTCTTAGTAGCTTTAACAGTTCAGTTGTGATTAATGTCTATGCCAAGTTTTTGAGACATCTTCACCAAATCGGCCAAGGAATCGGCACACATTTTTTGCATCACGCGGCCACGATGAATCTTAATTGTTTTTTCGCTGGCTCCGAGTCGCAAGGCAATCTGCTTGTTAAGGAAACCGGCCACAACGAGTGACATGACTTCCCGTTCTCGGGAGGTCAGCTGGTCCAGATCCTCGCGGAGCTTAGCTACCTCAGCGCGCTCTTTTCGTCCCTTGCGATCCCGCTGGATCCCCAAACGCACAGCATCCAGGAGATCCTGATCGCGAAAGGGTTTGGTGAGAAACTCAACGGCGCCCGCCTTCATTGCCTGCACCGACATCGGGATATCGCCGTGGCCGGTGACGAAGATAACCGGAACATGAATCCCTCTCTCAACCATCTCTCGTTGGAGATCGAGACCGCTCAAGCCCGGCAACCTGACGTCGAGAACTAGACATGCCGGAATATCAGGTAACCGGTACTGCAGAAATTCCCTGGCGGAACCGAATGTCCGGACTGTGAGCCCAATTGCGTGCAACAAACGGCTAATGGCCTCCCGCATCGACGCATCATCATCGATAACGAACACAAGTTGAGTCGGGGCCTTGGCGATCATCAGAGATTCTCACTTGTTGGTAACTTAAACTGAAAGATCGTCCCTTGACCTTTGTGGCCGGGCGTGGTCCAAAGTTTGCCGCCATGGGATTCAATAATCGTCCGGCTGATTGATAGTCCAAGGCCCAAACCTCCCTCCTTGCTGGTAACAAAAGGATCAAATACATGTTCCCGATTTACGGCTGAAATGCCAACACCCGTGTCTGTTACGGTCACCAGAACGTCGCGTTCGGCTTGTTCGGATTTGATCAGCAACTCGCGGGGCTGCCAACCGATGCCGCTCATTGCCTCTTTACTGTTGAGGATCAAATTCAGCACTACTTGTTGGATCTGTACTCGATCCGCAATTAGACAGGGCAGGTCTTGAGTCAATTCGGTTCGGACGTTAACTCCGGTTCTATTTAGTTCGCCGGCGGTAAGCGCAAGAACTTCAGAAATAATATTGTTGATGCTGTGCGAGGATTTTCCCCCTTTTGATTTTTTCAGCAAGTGGCGAATTCGCTTGATTACTTCGCTGGCGCGAATGCCGTCAGCGATCATGCACTCGACAGCCTCGCGCACTTCCTTCATCGCGGGATTGTTGTGTGAAAGCAGACGCAAACAGGCTTGCCCGTTGGTCACAATGGCGCCGAGCGGTTGGTTGACTTCATGCGCGATTGACGCGGTCAGCTCTCCCAGAGTGGAAACGCGCGTAACGTGCGCCAGTTCAGCCTGGGTCTCGCGAAGTTCTTCTTCTGTACGTTTACGCTGAGTGATGTACCTTTGAAAGACGACCAAGCCACCGTCCTTACTCGGATACATGCGATTCTCGACCCACTCTTCCAGAGGCGCGTAATAAAATTCATCGACGATCACAACGCGGTCGGACAGAGCGCGCATAACTTCTTCCTTATTAGGCACGTCCGGGAATTCCTCCCATGACACCCTTCCGATGAGAGCATCCGGATCTCTGCCGAGGGTCCTCATTTGTTCGGCAGCGTGCTCGTTGAAATATATGAATCGGCCTTCTTTATCGAGGCCGAAGAAGTTGTCCGAAACACTGTCGAGTATTGTTTTGATGGCAGAGAATTGACTCGTTCGTTCGTTGACCCGTTGCTCTAATTCGTCTCGCGCTCGCCACGACGTTTTGTGAGGCGCTGTCCCTCTATCGTCATCATCCAAATGGTTGAGTTGGAAGTCAGTGTCATCGATCTCGTTCATGGCCAATCCAGTCTTTTGCCGCACATCCGACTGTTAGCACAAATGCGGCGATGCAAACACTAGCCTGGCTCCTCTCGTATCCAAGAGGCCATCCACCGATGAGCCTAGATCGCCGCGTAGACTCCGGTTTTTGAGAGTAGTCGGGGCTTGTAAAGGAGGGTTGCTCTTCCCCGTGCGCCACCCACCCCGAGAGTGCTGGGCAAGAGCGCGAAGCATCCGACGACTAGTGAAGATATTTTAACGGAATGTAATGTACTCCCACGACGCTTTATCACACAACTCAGTGCTGAACTTCTTGTGGTGAACTGCTGTGATTGGGTGATTTCACCCGGCCTTGGGCTGTTTCAGCCATCAAATTCGGTCTCCACAAAACTTCATCGCGCAACAAGGAACGCGCAAGCCCATTAGCAACAGCGAAGTTGGATGCGTTGCTGTTACCGGTGGCATGGTGTGTGCACTATGAATTTCCGATTTCCCCTAAAAAATTAAAAACGTAGAGATGAAACGCCGTGATCAAGTTCATTGACGGCAACGTCGCTCAACGCGAGATTCAATATGAAGGCGCATATCAAACTTGGACGCATTCTGGGAGTGGAAGTAGGCCTGCACCTGAGTTGGTTCATTATCGCGTTCCTGATAACCATGTCGCTTGCAAGTCAGTTTCAAATAGTCAATCCGGCTTGGAGCGAGGGTGTGGTGTGGGCCACTGCTATCACAACGGGCCTTCTTTTCTTCGTCACCATCATCTTGCACGAGCTCTCGCACGCGATGGTGGCGAGGGCCCGTAACCTACCCGTGAAATCGATCACGCTTTTTGCGCTTGGGGGTGTCGCGCAGATTGAGAAGGAAGCAGGTGAACCGAGCACCGAATTCTTCATGGGCCTTGCTGGACCTCTCATGAGCTTTTTCATCGGATTCGTTTGCCTGATGCTCGCGTGGGTGCTCGGGTGGTCGCCTTTGGAAGTGCCCGAGACGCCGCTGCTCGCCATGCTTATGTGGCTGGGTTACATCAATTTCTCGCTGGCAATTTTCAATCTTATTCCAGGATTCCCGCTCGATGGCGGAAGGATTCTGCGCGGGATTATTTGGTGGATTACTGGTGATGGCATACGCGCGACTCGGATTGCCACTCGTGTCGGTCAGGTCATTGCCTTTGCTTTCATCGTCCTCGGCGTTGTTCGTTTCTTTATGGGAGCTGGATTCGATGGGCTGTGGGTAGCGTTCATTGGTTGGTTCCTGTTAGAGGCCGCAGGTGCGAGTCGTGCGCAGGTCGAAATAAACGAAAGATTGAAAGGTGTGAACGCCGGCGATGTCGTCGAACGCGATTGTCTGGTCGTAGATGGTCACGACAATCTTCAGAACTTCGTGAACAACTACTTGCTGCGCACTGGAACCCAATGCTTCCTGGTCCGCGACGGTCACGGCATCGAGGGCATCATCACGCCATACCAGGTTATCGAGACCGATCGCACGCGGTGGGCTCAGACAACAGTTGAACAGGCAATGCGGCCGCTTGATCGGTTGCCGGCAGGGGATCCGGAGACGCCAATTAGCAAAGCACTCGAGATCATGGACCGGGAAAACGCTAATGAACTGCCCGTAGCGAAAAACGGACGAATAGAAGGATTCCTTACGCGCAGCGGCGTGATGCGCTTGTTGCAGACGCGCTTAGCGTTGGAGATGTAGGTCGCTGTGACACCGAGGTGCCACAGCGAAGACGGGACGTACTACTAAATTAGATCGTCCTTTGGAGGAGGCTGAGAAGATGCGAAAGACAAACTTCGGAGTACGAGTCGTCATGCTTATGACACTTATGTTCCTGCTGACGCCAACGCTAAGCGCATTTGCCAAAACGCCACAGGTGAATCCCCGCCTGGTAAGGCAGATTCGTCATGAACTTGCGACGCTGCCTTATTACGGCGTTTTCGACTGGCTCGAGTTTGAGATGAAACCGGACAACACAGTGGTCTTGCGCGGATACGTGACCCGTCCTACGACTAAATCGGACGCGGAAGCCCGCGTCAAAGACATTGAAGGCGTTAAAGGTGTGATCAATGAGATTCAGGTGCTACCTGTTTCTCCTAATGATGATCGCTTACGGATCGCGCTGTATCGACAGCTCTACAACTGGGATTCACCGTTATTTCGTTACGCGACTCAGGCCATTCCATCGATTCACATCATCGTCGATCGCGGCCGCGCCACACTAAAGGGCATCGTAGCTAACAAATCCGACGCGCAGATCGCTTACATGCGCGCGCGAAGTGTACCCGGTCTGTTCGAGGTGAACAATGAATTGACGATCGAGAGCGAATTGCCGCGATGACACGCTTTGCTCAAAGGCACAAATATGATTCGCAAGGAGTTCACCACAAGGAGAAAGAGCCATGGCGAAGGCAATTGGAATTGACCTCGGTACGACCAATTCAGCTGTAGCAACTATGGAAGGCGATGCGCCGACTGTGATCGTCAACGCGGAGGGCGGCCGCGTCACACCTTCAGTAGTCGCATTTACGAAAACGGGGGAGCGTTTGGTCGGCCAGGTTGCAAAACGGCAGGCCGCTCTCAATCCGGAACGAACGATCTATTCGGTGAAGCGTTTCATGGGTCGCAAGTATTCAGAAGTAACCGAAGAGCTCAAGAACGTCACATACAAAGTAGTTCCCGGTCCTAACGATGCGGTGCGGATCGACATCAACGGCAAGCTCTATTCTCCGGAGGAAATATCTTCGTTCATCCTGCGCAAGTTGGCGGACGACGCGGCTCGGTATACCGGTGAGAAAGTCAAAGATGCGGTTATCACCGTGCCGGCATATTTCAATGATGCTCAGCGCCAGGCGACAAAAGATGCAGGACAGATCGCGGGACTGAATGTGCTGCGCATCATCAATGAACCTACGGCCGCGTCGCTCGCCTATGGATTGGATAAGAAGAAACAAGAAACCATTCTGGTTTTCGATCTCGGCGGCGGCACGTTTGACGTTTCCATTCTCGATGTTGGCGACGGCGTTTTTGAAGTTAGGAGTACGGCTGGTGACACCCATCTGGGCGGAGATGATTTCGACAAGCGCATCGTTGATTGGCTGGTCGAAGAGTTCAAAAAGGACCAGGGGATTGATTTGAGTAAGGACCGTCAAGCGTTGCAGCGGCTTACCGAAGCATCAGAGAAAGCAAAGATTGAACTCTCATCGGCTTTGGAGACGGAGATCAATCTTCCGTTCATAACCGCGGATGCAACCGGACCAAGGCACTTGCTGATCAAGCTCACCCGGGCGAAGTTTGAGCAGTTGACACACGATCTCGTCGAACGGTGCATGAACCCGGTCAAGCAGGCAATTGCGGACGCGAAGATCAGTGAAAAGGATCTTGACGAAGTGATACTGGTTGGCGGAGCAACGCGCATGCCCGCCGTAAAGGAACTCGTAAAAAGGTTAACGGCCGGCAAGGAACCGAACCAGTCAGTTAACCCGGATGAAGTTGTGGCTATCGGCGCGGCCATTCAAGCAGGCGTGCTGACCGGTGAAGTGAAGGATGTGCTGTTGCTCGACGTTACTCCACTCAGTCTGGGCGTGGAAACGCTTGGTGGGGTGATGACTAAACTGATCGAACGCAACTCCACGATTCCGACACGAAAGACGGAGATCTTTTCGACGGCCGAGGACAATCAGTCAGCCGTCGACATTCACGTGTTGCAGGGCGAGCGCGAGCTTGCTCCTGACAACAGGACTCTGGGGCAGTTTCGACTCGAAGGGATCGCACCGGCGCCACGTGGTCTACCACAAGTCGAAGTCACATTCGATATCGATGCGAACGGCATCTTGAATGTAACTGCCAAGGACATGGCCACAGGTAAGGAACAGAAGATTACGATCAGTGGCTCGACTTCGCTCGACAAGAATGAGATCGATCGAATGGTCCGGGATGCCGAACAACACGCGTCGGAAGACAAGGCACGTCGTGAATTAGTCGAGGCACGCAACATGGCCGATTCGTTGGCGTACAGCGTCGAGCGTTCGATCAAAGACTTAGGTGACCGAGTACCGGCGCACGAGCGCGCTCGTGCCGAGTCTCTGATAAACGAAATTCGCAGCGCGTTGAAGGATGAAAGCACGCCGCTGGAGCGTTTCAGGCAACTGAGCAGCGATTTACAGCAGGTTTCGCATTCGTTGGCCGGTGCTGCTTACAGCCAGGCAAGTGCGGCGGGTGCCGGTGCCGGTGCGGGTAGCGGCGGAGGCTCTGGTCAGAGTGGAGGAAGCCAGGGCGCAGATGACGAAGTCATCGACGCCGAATACACGCCGAAGTAAGGAAAGGACAGGTCGCCAGGACCTAAATAGACCTTATCGATGGCTGCGAAAACGAAAGATTACTACGAGGTCCTTGGCATAAAGCGGGGCGCTTCTGAAGATCAGATCAAGCAGGCCTATCGCAAACTGGCCCGTAAGTTTCACCCTGACTTGAACCCCGGCGACAAGAGTGCCGAAGAACAGTTCAAAGGATTGCAAGAGGCTTATGACGTACTTTCCGACCCGGAGATTCGAAAGCTTTATGACCAGTACGGCGACAACTGGCGCGCAGTCAAATCAGGCGCAGGCGCGCCACCGCCGGGATGGGGAGGAGCGCGACGATCTACGCGAGGAGCAGGCCCAGGCGCGGGCGCGTTCGACTTTGGTGATTTTGACTTCAGTGAGTTTCGCTCTGCGGGTGGTGGTGCTGGTGGTTTTGACATCTTCGAAGAGATGTTTGGCGGGTCTGGCAGAGGCCGAGGTCGACGAACTGGTCGAGGCCCCGACGTCGAAGCCGAGATCGAGTTGTCGTTGGAAGAAGCGCATCGAGGCGTACGACGCACTCTTCAGATGCAGGTCGCTGAACTCTGTCCGACGTGCAATGGCACCGGTGTAAAAGACGGAAAGCCTTGTGAGATCTGCCGAGGTGCGGGACAGGTTATCAAGCCGAAAACGATTGAAGTGAACATACCTGCCGGCGTGCGTGATGGTTCAACAATACGGTTGGCGGGACAGGGTGGAAGAGGAAGCAACGGTAGCGAGCCCGGCGATCTTTATCTGCATGTTCGACTTCGTCCGCATCCCGTCTTCATGGTGAAAGGCAACGATCTGGAAGTCGAATTACCAATCGCGCCGTGGGAAGCAGTCCTGGGTGGAAAAGTGGACGCCCCGACAATTGATGGAAAAGTTGAATTGACAATTCCACCCGGCGCAAAGAGCGGGCAACGCCTGCGTCTGCGTGGCCAGGGTCTGAATAAGCGCAAGGGCGGGCGAGGCGATGAATATGTGCGCCTGAAGATCGCGGTACCCAAAGATGTCTCCGAAGAAGAGCGTCGTTTGTACGAAGAGTTGAAGCGTATATCGCGATTCAAGCCACGGAGTTAATTGACCGGTGAGAGTTAAAGATGACGGTCCAGCATCATCATTCCGAGTCGACAGGTTTGCACAACCGTCGTCACGCGGTGCGTTCGGTGCTGGAGTTCGTGCAGGACTTGATCGTGATCGGTTTATGTGTGGGAATTTTCGCAGCAATGGTGATCAAGCTGCTTCATCTGGGCCGAGCGTTAATGGGGGGCACGGATTTTTCCCAGGTGCTGGCCGATATCATGTTTATTCTGGTGCTGATGGAACTGTTTCGTCTCTTATTGATCTATTTGGAAGAGCATCGCGTTTCGATTTCGACAATGGTCGAAGTAGGCATTGTGGCGGCGATACGGGAAGCCCTCTTGATAGGCGCATTGCACGTGAATTGGCTGCAATTGTTAGTACTCTGCGCATTCATTCTGACGCTGGGCCTGGTGCTCCGCTACGCGGGCATTCGAACCTTGCAGTCAGGAGAACCGCAGTGAGCGGGAACCTTTTCTTATTAGGGGAATTATGTGGGCACGCGATTTCGATCTTGACGAACCATTGACCTTCGATGTCGTTGCCGAGACGGTCGGCGCCAGGCGCACGCTCATTGCGCGGCTAGCGCAGCGCGGCTTGATCGAGACGCTCGAGAGTCCAACAGATGAGCCGTTGCTGCCGCGACGTGCGGTGGTCCAGCTTCGTCGCATGCAAAGGCTGCGGCGCGACTTGGGCGTCAATTTTGCCGGCGCTTCGATCATTCTCGATCTGGTCGGACGGATTGAACAGTTGAATCGCGAGTTGGCAGAAATGCATAGAAGATTGAAGTGAAAGGGAGGAAACAACATGACAGCATCAATTCGTCCATTACATGACCGCTTACTCATTCGGCGCATTGATGAACAAGAACAAGTGCGGGGCGGAATCATCATTCCTGATACTGCGAAAGAAAAGCCGCAACACGGTGAGGTGATAGCTGCTGGCGACGGAAAGATCAATGAGAACGGGACGCGCAGGCCGCTCGATGTAAAACCGGGTGACCGAGTGCTATTCGGCAAGTACAGCGGGTCGGAAGTAAAGATCGATGATCAGGAGTATCTGATTATGCGCGAGGACGAGATTCTCGGCGTGTTTATTAGCGCGCCCAAATCAAAATCAGCAGGACGGTGATCTAATGTCCGATATGCTTCAGCCTGTCGTGAGATCAAATTGTTCACGGTTGTGTTTAGGGCAGCTCACGACAAGGCTAACGCATATCGGACAAGACAGTTTCAATTAGGGAGGTTATTTCATGGCAGCAAAAATGGTGGTGCACGGTGATGAATCGCGACATGCGATTCTCGAGGGCGTAAATAAACTCGCCGATGCAGTGAAGGTAACGCTAGGACCTCGCGGGCGTAACGTCGTGCTCGACAAAAAGTTTGGCTCTCCAACGATAACCAAAGACGGTGTCACGGTCGCGAAGGAGATCGAATTGGCCGACAAACTCGAAAACGTCGGTGCACAAATGGTCAAAGAGGTGGCCTCGAAGACTTCTGATGTGGCCGGAGATGGAACCACTACCGCAACCGTTCTGGCCCAGGCGATCTTTCGTGAAGGTCTGCGAATGGTGGTGGCCGGCGCGAACCCTATGGGTCTGCAACGTGGCATTCAAAAGGTGACTGAACGGATTGTCGAAGAGATCAAGGGTTCTTCAAAGCCGGTCAAAGGGAATGCGATTGTGCAGGTGGGGACTATTTCGGCAAATGGCGATCAAACCATTGGCGAACTGATCGCAGAAGCAATGAATAAGGTCGGCAAAGACGGCGTGATAACGGTGGAAGAATCCAAGACGATGCAGACTGAACTGGCCGTCGTTGAAGGAATGCAATTCGATCGCGGTTACTTGTCGCCCTACTTCGTGACCAATCCCGACCGGATGGAAGCGGTGCTTGAAGAACCGTTGATTCTAATTCACGAAAAGAAGATTAGCGCCTTACGAGATTTGCTGCCGCTACTGGAGACGATAGCCCGTGAAGGGAAACCGCTTTTAATAATTGCTGAAGACATCGAAGGCGAGGCGTTGGCCACCCTGGTAGTGAACAAACTCCGAGGGACACTTAACGCTTGCGCAGTGAAGGCGCCGGGGTTTGGTGATCGTCGTAAGGCCATGCTCGAAGACATCGCGATTCTCACGGGTGGACGGGTAATTAGTGAGGACCTTGGTATCAAGTTGGAGAATGTCCACACGGAAGATCTGGGCCGTGCCAAGAAAGTCGTGGTTGATAAAGACAACACAACCATTATCGAGGGTGCTGGCAAGAAGTCTGACATTGAGGCCAGGGTCAAACAAATCCGAGCACAGATCGAAGACACCACATCAGATTATGACCGCGAGAAGCTACAGGAGCGTCTGGCAAAACTAGTCGGAGGTGTCGCAGTTATCAAGGTGGGCGCGGCAACTGAGACCGAGCTCAAGGAGAAGAAGGCCCGCGTTGAAGACGCAATGCACGCCACGCGCGCGGCGGTTGAAGAGGGCATCGTACCCGGAGGAGGGGTTACGTTCATTCGCGCGCAAAAGGCGCTTGAGAACTTCAAACTGGAAGAAGAGGATGAGCAGATCGGCGTGAACATTGTCAAACGGGCCCTTGAAGAACCGCTGCGTCAGATCGCGCAAAACGCCGGACACGAGGGGTCGATTGTGGTTGAGAAGGTGCGGGCCGATGCTAATCCTAACTTTGGCTTCAATGCTCAGACGGAAGAATACGAAGACCTGGTGAAAGCCGGCGTTATTGATCCGACCAAGGTAGCCCGCACGGCTCTGCAGAATGCGACTTCGATTGCCGGCCTATTGTTGACGACTGAGGCGGTCGTCGCGGAAGTCCCGGAAGAGAAGAAAAAGGGTGCGGGCGTGCCGATGCCTGGTGGTGACATGGACTACTGACGCTTTGCTGATTGCCAATTGCCAATCAGACGACAGATTTTCCCGGCTCATCCCCCCTCTTAAACAATTCCCCCCGGAAGGAATGCATATGGATCTCAACCGCCTGACTGAAAAGGCGCAAGAGGCTTTGCGCGCGGCGCAGAGTGAGGCTACAAGGTTGGGTCACCAGCAGATCGATGTGGAGCACCTTCTGCTTACAATGCTCCAGCAGGAAGGTGGACTTGCTAAATCTATCCTCGACAAGTCTGCGGTGGATCCCGACCTCGTGCGCACTCGCGTCGAAGCTGAACTGGCTCGTCTGCCGAAAGTTTCCTCAAGCACTGGTGGTCCGGGTGATGTTTACATCACACAGCGCCTCAACCGTCTCCTGGTAAAGGCTGAAGACGAAGCAAAGCAACTTAAGGATGACTATGTTTCGGTTGAGCATTTGTTATTGGCAATGGTCGATGACAAATCCGGGGAAGCCGGTCGCATTCTGAGCGAACTTGGACTCACCCGCGACAAGCTAATGCAAGCCCTGCGGCAAGTGCGTGGTTCGCAGCGCGTTACTTCACCGAATCCGGAAGCGACGTATGAAGCGCTTGAACGATACGGGCGCGATCTGACCAAGCTCGCAGCGCAAGGCAAGGTCGATCCCGTTATCGGGCGTGACGAAGAGATCCGGCGCATAGTTCAGGTGCTCTCAAGGCGAACAAAAAACAATCCCGTCCTGATCGGTGAACCAGGTGTTGGCAAGACCGCCATAGTCGAAGGATTGGCCCAGCGGATTGTGCGTGGAGATGTTCCTGAGAGTTTGAAAGATAGGCGTGTTGTAGCGCTCGACATGGGGGCGCTGATCGCCGGCGCTAAATACCGAGGCGAGTTTGAAGAGCGATTGAAGGCGGTGCTTAAGGAAGTGCAATCGGCCGAGGGACAGATCATTCTTTTCATCGATGAACTCCACACCGTCGTCGGCGCCGGCAAGACCGAAGGCTCAATGGATGCCGGCAACCTTTTGAAGCCGATGCTGGCACGCGGTGAGTTGCATTGCATTGGCGCCACCACACTCGACGAATATCGTAAGTATATTGAGAAGGACGCCGCACTGGAACGTCGCTTTCAACCAGTCTTTGTCGATGAGCCTTCAGTCGAAGATACGATCTCGATCCTGCGAGGCCTGCGCGAACGATATGAGGTCCATCACGGCGTGCGCATCAAGGATTCGGCGTTGGTTGCCGCCGCAGTCCTGTCTCATCGTTACATTGCCGATCGTTTTCTACCTGACAAAGCAATCGATCTCGTCGACGAAGCTGCGGCCCGGCTACGCACCGAAATTGAAAGTGTGCCCGTGGAACTCGATGAAGTTCAACGCCGCGTGATGCAGTTGGAGATCGAGCGCGAGGCCTTGAAGAAAGAGAAGGACAAAGCTTCAAAAGACCGTTTGGCAAAGCTGGAGAAGGAGCTGGCCGATCTAAAAGCTCGAGCCGATGCTTTGCGATCCCAGTGGCAAGTCGAGCGGCAGGCGGTTGAACGACTTCGCAAATTGCGCCAGGAGATAGATCAGACTCGAATTGAGATCGAGCAGGCAGAGCGCGCCTACGATTTGAATAAGGCGGCGGAACTTCGCTACGGCAAGCTTGCGGATCTGGAGCGAAGGCTTCAATCCGAAGAAGACCTGCTGCAGAAGAAGCAAGGCACATCACGCCTGCTCAAGGAGGAGGTCGATGAAGAGGACATCGCCGAAGTAGTGAGTAGATGGACCGGCGTACCGGTTTCAAAACTCATGCAAGGCGAGATCGAAAAGCTGCTGCAACTCGCGGATCATTTGCACAAGCGTGTGATCGGACAGGACGAGGCAGTGGAGGCAGTCGCCGATGCAGTTGTACGTGCTCGATCAGGTTTGAAAGATCCGAACCGCCCAATCGGTTCCTTCATATTCCTGGGGCCGACCGGCGTTGGTAAGACGGAACTTGCGCGCGCGCTTGCTGAGTACATGTTCGACGATGAGCGGGCGATGATTCGCATCGATATGTCCGAGTACATGGAGAAGCACACGGTCTCTCGGCTCATCGGCGCCCCGCCGGGCTACGTCGGCTACGAGGAGGGCGGGCAGCTCACCGAAGCGGTGCGTCGTCGCCCCTACTCGGTCGTGCTCTTCGACGAGATCGAGAAGGCTCACCCGGAAGTATTCAACATCCTCCTCCAGATCCTGGACGACGGACGGCTCACCGACGCGCAGGGTCGGACGGTGGATTTCCGGAACGCCGTCATCATCATGACGTCGAACATCGGTAGCCCGTACATCCTCGAGCAGGGCCCCGACGCGGACTGGGAGACGGTGGGGGCGCACGTCCGGACCGAGATGCACGGGTACTTCCGTCCCGAGTTCCTGAATCGGGTGGACGACATCATCG
>DATBMP010000335.1:0-6700 GCA_036554845.1 Pyrinomonadaceae bacterium | reverse complement strand
CTCGGAGTGTCGTTGGCCGGTGTTTGCAAAAACCAGTTCGAAGGATTTCGCTCGCTCGCCAGAAAGATATCTCGCGTATAACCACCGGCACCGGTGTTCTTCACTTGATCGAAACTCACGAAGCCAAACAGCTTGTTCTTGAGAATTGGGAACCCGGTTGTGAACCCGTATTGATTACGTCGGTTAACGGGCTTAATCGCACCCGGCGTAAACGCGTTTGAGGCGGCATTCAGTGCACTGTCGTTGTGATACCAGTAGCCGTCGCCGTGAAGTTCGTTCGTTCCTGACTTCGTCTGCACCAAAACAACCGCGCCATAACCTCTGCCAAACTCCGCGGTAAAGTTGTTAGTGATTACCTGGAACTCTTTAATCGTCGATAACGATGCACCCTGGCGATTCTGATTCTCGGAAGAGTCATCGTTATTCACACCATTGATCTGAAAGGTCGCGCCGCGTGTGCCCGTGCCGTTGAAGTTGATGGACGATCCGGACGAGGCGGTCGGATTGTTCTGACCAGAGGTTGGGTTCTCTTGAAAGCCGGTGAAGGTTTCAGCAAGCGTTAGAAAGTTACTCTGGTTGAAGGTAGGTTTATCGAGAATCTCGGTGGCGTTGAGCGAGCCTTTTATTTCTGCGTTAGTCGTATTAATCGGAGCGTCTTCAGCGGCGATCATCACGGCTTCCGTAACACCACTCGGATTTAATGTGAAGTCAATCACTCGGGTTCTATTCAAAGTGATCTCCACATTCTCATGTGCGACCCGAGAAAATCCCTGCGCGTTGGCTGTCACACTGTAACGACCAATCGGCAGGAAAGTCGCGGTGTAAATGCCCTCGCTGTTGGTAGTAATACTGCGCTCCTGGCCAGTCTCGGTATTCCGCACCACGACTTCGGCGCCGGGCAATACGTCTCCCTTCGAATCGGTAACCGTTCCTTGCAAAGTGCCGGTCACGGTTTGAGCACGGATTACCGAAGGGAGAGCGAAGAACAACATCATTAAGATGGTTGCAAAACAGATGCGGTACGTACTCGAATTTTGATTCAACATGAGAGCAGCCTCCTGAGCATCGCCGTCGTTAACGGCGTAGAAAATCTTCAAGCACAAATTATCAATTGCCGGTAATTCCGGCCTCATACCCCTGCCCGCGCAGAGCAACTCCCGGGCGCGCACTACTCATCTGGCCATCAAGAAAAACCGGTTCACCATTCACCAGCACAAAACTTATTCCAATTGGGTACTGGTGCGGTTGTTCAAAGGTCGACTTATCGCTAATTGTCTTCTCGTCAAAGATCACCAGATCTGCCGCAAAGCCTTCGCGCACAAGCCCGCGATCGCGCACGCCGAACGTCTGGGCCGGCAGCGAAGTCATCTTCCGGATCGCATCCTCGAGCGAGACGATTTTCAATTCGCGAACGTAACGGCCCAACACACGGACGTTGTTTCCGTAGCCACGAGGATGCGGCATGCTTTCGTCTACCTGACGCACGCCACTGTCTGAGGCGATCATCGTGAAAGGTTCGCGCATGATTCGCTGCACATCATCTTCGTTCATCCCGTGATAGACCATGCCGGCGCCGCCCGCTTCGTACATCTCAATGATCTGATCGATCTGGTCCTTGACGTCGCTCTTTCCACGAACCTGTTTGGTGATCTCGGCGATCGACTTTCCATTGAAAGAAGGATCAGTTGAATAACTCGCTACCACCGCGAACGAGTAGTCTTTGAAACCACTGCGTTTCAGAGTCTCTCTCATCTCCTTCTTAACTCTTTCGCGCGTGGCCGGATCAGCAAGTCGCTTCTTAGCTTCGTCCAATCCACCTGCCTGTACCCAATTTGGCATGCGCGCACCCAAGCCAGTCGAACTCGCCGTGTACGCGTATTGATCGACTGTGACCATCAGGCCTCGCGCCCGTGCATCACGAACGAGACCGATCGTCATCGGTGTTTGACCCCACATTTTCTTGCTACTGATCTTGAAATGAGAGATCTCGACGGGAAGTCCAGCTTCTTCACCAATACGAATGCTTTCCCGAATTGCATTCGCGACTTCCAATCCTTCGTTGCGCATGTGCGTGGCATACAGACCACCATGTCGGCCTGCGACACGCGCGAGTGCAACGATCTCCTCTGTCTTCGCATAGGTTCCGGGAACGTAGATCAATCCGGAGGACAGACCGACTGCACCATCCTTCATTCCCTGCTCAACCAGGGCTTCCATCTTCTTCAACTCTTCGGGTGTTGGCGCGCGATCTTCTGAACCCATCGCCTGTCTGCGCACTGAGCCGTGCGCAATCAGAGTGGCGAGATTGACGGCGAGCGGCTTCTCCTTGATGCGACCGAGAAACTCCGCGACGTTTGTGGTTGAAGAACCACAGTTCCCCGTGACCAGCGAGGTCACGCCCATGCGAACAAAGTTTTCGGCAGCCGGCAAGCTGTAAATCGACTCAACATGGGAATGAACGTCAATGAATCCCGGAGCGACAATCTGGCCTTTGGCATCGATCATCTTCTGTGCATCACTGGTGCCCAAGCGACCGATGCGTGCGATGCGTCCGTCTTTGATTCCGATATCGCCGCGGAACCACGGATTACCACTCCCATCCACAATGCGCGCGTTGATGATTACGAGATCGAATCTTTGGGCGTCAGACCTTTCAGCTCGAACGAGACTGAAGAAACCGGCAACGGTGAGCCCTACTGCCAAAATCGGAAACGCAAGTCCTACGAGAACACGATTAGTCATTTCACATTCGAACTATTAATAAACCGTGCACTGCTTCGGACTGACCGAGCCGGAGACGGCCCTGGTCTGAAGCAGCGCACGGGAACGCTGCAACCCGTTAGAAGAGGAACCTGAAACCAAACCTCACCGTTCGGGGCGACTGGAACAAAAACGGCTCCTTGTAACGCTGGTCGCTTCTGTCTGGTTGTGAGCCTATCCGAGCGATCATCGCGTTCAGTAGCGCTCCACTCGTAATGCCGTTGGCATAATTCACCTGGCTAAGACCAAGCGCAGCGGCATTGACCGGAGCAGTACTCGGATTCATCGTGGTGTAGATGCCAGTCACAGTCGACTGGTCCCAAAGGTTTAAGAAGTTGAGATCGAAAGCCAGCGTGAACCGGTTGTCGGAATCAAGTCTCAATCGATGGGTTATGTTGAAGTCTGTTTGAGAAAAGGTTGGGCTGCGACCCAGATCACCGCGTCCCAAAAATATCTGCGGGGTTACGGTCGACGCGCCGTAGATAGTTGTGGTTTGAGGTTGTCCGGAAGTTACAGTCTGGAAGGCCGATATCTCGGTTGAATTTGATTTGTTCCTCATCCAATCAAAGACATAGGCACCGAAGATGTTGAAGACATGAGGTCTATCCGTTTGCAGCCGACCGTTGTCCTTCTCACCCCTCGCTGTAAAACCGATGAACGGCAAGTCAAACGCACGGCTAACACCCGGCGCAAGACGTCCTTCGACTAAATGCGGCTCATCGGAACTGGCCAGACCAGAATAGTTACCGAACAAACGGCTGTAGGTGTAGTTGGCATTGAAATACCAGTTCTGGGCGAAACGTCTATCGACACTAACCTCCAAGCCGTCGTAACGACGCTGAGGACGGGTCGATTTCGCGTATCCGAGCGCTTGAAGAGTTTCCAGGTGAAGACCTCTGCCCGGATTACCAATGATGTAAGCCTCACTGCCGGCGGCGTTGACGATACCCGCGTCTTCAACCGTTTCATCAACGTTCTTGTAGGTGTAGCGAACGCGCAAAACGAAGTCCCGGTTCAACTGCCGTTCTGCACCTATCGTGAACTCCGTTTGCTGGAAGGGTCTCAGGTTGGGATCGACCGCTCCGAAAAGGAAGGCTGATGCTCCCGGCTCGTTAGCATTTACGCGAAAATTCTTCTGACATCTGCTTCTGGCACCGGCAACGATAAAACCTGTAGTCGGACAAACGCTTGGTCCAGTAAAGCCGCCGACGATGTTACCGATATTAAAGCTGCCCGTAGTCTCACCCGGGAATATCTCGAAATAGTCTTCGAGGAAAATGTCGCCGCCAAACAGGCCGCGCGGAAGAGCGAACTTCACTCGATCGAAGAACCTGCCATAGCTCGCAAAGATTTTGGTGTTGCCACTGCCGGTCAGGTCATACGCAAAGCCGAGTCGGGGAGCGATCTTGTCACCCCAACCGAAGTTGATCGCACTTGGGAACTCATTGAACGAAGGTAGATTCTCTTTCTCGATTCGAACACCCAGATTCAAGGTCAACCGGGACGTTGGCTGAAACTTGTCTTGAATGAAGATGCCCTGGCTCAAGTTTGACCCGCGTCCGTTCGTTCCAGTACGCCGAAAAGTCCCCGTTCCGATCGCACCTGGAGTGTCCTGTACGGCACCACCAATGAGCGTTGACAAGGGAGTGCCGATAGTGAACGTAATGCGTCCGATGGCATTGTTCCCGGACTGAACATCATTGAAAATTGTGTATCGCTGATAGCCGCCTTTGATTTCGTGTTTCCCGAAAGCGTCAAAGAGATAGGCGCCAGAGAATTCGTACGACTGGCGCACCGAAACATCCTTGGTGGTAATGGTGTTCGCCGCCGAGGTAGAACACGGGAAAACGGGGTGGTCCGCAGGCGTGTTACAGCTAAAGATTTGAGTCGTCGTGGGAATGAAATAGTTGCCGAGCTTTTCATTTAGAAAACCACGACTATAACGACCCTCGATTACTAATCTGCTTGTAGGGGTATAAACCCCTGCGAGCGTGACCAGGTTTGAGTTCTGGCGCCCGCCCTGAAACTCTGTGTAATCATTTCCCACCAGTATTCCAGTGGTGCCACCGAAATTCGCGGTTGGTACGTTGCCGACCGTGATGGCAGAAGACGAGACGTTTGTGAATGAAGAACTGGGAATACTTCCTCTATCAACAACCGGGTTCCATAGATAGGTCCCGGTAAATCTGAGATTCTCCATTGCATTGCCATCGATGCGTGCAAATGCATATTCGTAAGTTCTATTCCTTGTGTACCTTTCAGCCCTGTTGAAAACCAAATTGGTTGTATTCGGCACTTGGCTGAAATACTGCGTGTCAACGTTCGTATTGAAAATCTGAGGAGTGTAGCTGGTATAGAACCAGATGCGGTCCTTAAGGATCGGACCACTCACGTTAGCCGTCGGGAAGAAGTTTGTACCTCCGGCTTTTTGCGGCTCGAAGGTCACCACTCTCTGTGCAAAAGTACCGGCTGCAACCGATCCAGTAGTGAGGCGTGTAAGTAGCGTTCGCGGATCACCGTTCAATTTTGGTACTTCGAACTGCATTCCGAACTCGCCGTGAAAATCATTTGCACCCGAGCGCGTTACAACGCTGACAACACCACCGGTCGCGCCGCCGTAAATCGCGTCAAAGCCACTCGACTTAACTTGAAGTTCCTGAACCAGCTGAGTTGGGATGTTGTAGGTCTCGTTTAGAGTTCCTGTCCGATAGTTAGTTACCTCCTGACCATCTATGACAAAAACATTTTCGCCGCCGGACGCACCATCGACTGAGAAACCTCCCGACCTGCTTTCAGGGCGCGTACCAGGTATGGTCTTCAGGAGACCAGTAAAACCCGTGCTCTTTGGTATCAACTCAATCCGCTGCGCATTGATGGTCGTCTGAATTGCATTATTAGTTGTATCAACGGGCAATACTTCTGAAGTAACAACATCAACCACGTTTACGGTGGTTCCAGGATTTACTGTTATGTTTAGTTGGGTACTTTGTCCGATGGCAACACTAACGTTTTCGTATCTCGCTTCGCCGAATCCAATACCCGCAGTGGTGACAACATCATAGATTCCGGGAGGAACCTGTAGGATCCGGAAAAACCCCTCGTCGTTAGTTGTGGTGGTTCGTTCGAAACCTCCACCTGTACCTGTTGTTGTCGTCGCACCTACTGTGGTTCTTGCATTCCTAATTGTTACTTCGAGATTAGGAACAACAGCCCCGTTCGAATCTCTAACCGAGCCTTCAAGGCTACCCGTTGTTTCTTGCCCAAAAGCAAGCGAGCAGATGACCAGAACCATTGCGATGAGAACAAATGTCCTTTGGGGATTGATTTTGTGCATGGAGTAGACTCCTCATTGAGTTACAACTTCGAATTGGGTTAATTGAAGGGCAAGCTTGATAGATTGATCCCTTCGCATGACATTGACTCCACCATCTAAAGTGAATGTTGCTTTTTGTTTCCCGGTTTTCTGCGACTCAGAAAACCACGTGGAATGTTCTTGCCCGTCAAAAGGCAAATGCCTAAGACTCGGAAATCCCGGTACGACTTACCCGATTGATGGAAAGGTAGTATTGCAGTGAGCAGAAACCGACTTCTGTCAAAGCCACCAATTGGACTGTTCAGTGAAATTGAAGAATGAAACCCTCAATTTGAAGTTCGGGCGCAGATTATAGGATTAGCTTCAGAATAATGGTAGCTAAAGATTTTTATCATTTCAATAAATTCTGCTGATGAGCAGCACATGACACCGGCAGTGGCATCCGGAGCTCCTCATCATTAGGCAAGTTGGTCAAAACTCAGTATTTAGCCGGACAGCGAGGTGAGTGAAAAGCTGCGAACAATCCGCTGATCGCCTGACACCTCAGCGGGATGATATCAAACCAGTTTTCAACATTGATTAATGGCTGAAGCAATCTTCGGGTATGGCGGCAGTCGCGGTTGGTCC
>DATBMP010000332.1:0-6299 GCA_036554845.1 Pyrinomonadaceae bacterium | reverse complement strand
CAAAGATCCCTCAAGTTCTCTCACATTGTTCTTGACCCGGTTGGCAATGAACAAAGCAACGTCATCAGGGACAACGACACTCATCATTTCGGCTTTGCGTTTAAGAATTGCTACTTTCGTTTCCAGGTCAGGCGGTTCGATGTCTGCGATCAACCCCCATTCAAATCGTGAATGCAATCTCTCTTCGAGCGTAGGAATCTCACGCGGCGGACAGTCGGAACTAATAACGATCTGTTTCTGCTGTTCATAGAGCGAATTGAAGGTATGGAAAAACTCTTCTTGTGTTCGCTCTTTGCCGGCCATGAACTGGACGTCATCAATCAGAAGCACGTCAACTGATCGATACTTTTCACGAAAACTCTGTGTCTTGTCATAGCGGATCGCGTTGATAAGTTCGTTCATGAACTTTTCAGACGAGAGATAGCAGAGACGGAGTTGGGGATTGCTTTGCTTGATTGCGTTGCCACAGGCATGCATCAGGTGGGTTTTTCCCAGACCCACGCCGCCGTACAAGTAAAGCGGGTTGTAAGTTTTTCCAGGAGCCTCCGCCACTGCCATTGAAGCCGCGTGCGCAAACTGATTACAAGATCCCACGACAAAACTGTCGTAGGTGTATTTGGAATTCAACGCCGCGTCCGGTTTCTGAGGGGCTGATGACTGCAGCTCAGCGCTAGTCGAGGCGCTCTCGTCCACAGGAGTGGCCGTCGGGACGGCTGTAGTGTGCTGCTCGGTGGGTGAAGCGAAGAGAGGAGTCTTGCGGAGATCCTCGTCTAGTACCCAATCGACCGAGTATCCGACGAGTCGGAGTTCCGAGAGAGATTGTCCGACGAGGTTCGAATAGTGAGCGTCAACCCAATCTCTCACCAGACAGTTGGGCGCCCGCAAGCGAATCTGTCGTCTTGCATCATCGATTGCTTCGAATCGAATTGAGGTGAACCAGGTATCAAATGTGTCCCCGGCTAGCTTCCCTTTGATAGAACCCAGTATGCCGTCCCAAACGCCAATCGCTGTTGCCGTGTTCATGATTGCCTTTCGCCTGAACTACCAAAACGCCGTTGGATTACAATACATTACTCGCCAAGTCCCCAATCGGTGAAATCCTGCCGCTGTGAGTGAGGCGACTCAGGCGAACTGCTGAAATCTTTTCCACAGGCTTTTCCACAGCTATGTGGAAAAGGAAACCCTCCGGCCCTTAAAGTAAAGCTTAAACCCTATGTTTATGAAGGACTTACAGGTCATTGCGTTTGAGGTGGCCGGAGACTAGCACACAGGTCATAAATCGATCAAGCCGCACCTCACCATAAAACAAACTGAATTGATTAACCAAAACGGCAACAACGAAAACCATAATGACCGGACGGTTTACGTACAGCCGATAAGCGGTTGAGTTAGATCGGGTTAGAGATAAAAGGAGGCGAAATTGAACATCGGTCCTGCCCCGATCGTTGTCAAATATCGCTCACACTTTTTTCGTATCAAGCGGAATTTGATCAGCATTCGTGAATGGCAGTGATCTCATTAAAAACGGAGACGATGATCCAGAGATGAGGTCTCGCAGCGGCGAGCATCATGGTTTTGGCCACTTTCTTGACATAAACAAGTGCCGCAGTTAGTCTTACGGTTTTCTTTTAGAGGGAGAATTCAGAACTATGTCGAAGCGCACTTTTCAACCTAACAATAGGCGCAGGGCAAAGACACACGGATTTCGAGCAAGAATGGCCAGCAAGGCCGGTCGACTTGTTCTGAAAAGGCGTCGCGCGAAGGGTCGCAAGAGACTCACACCCGCTCATTACTAATCCTCCAGCGTTACATGAAGGCTTACCTACGAGGCAGTCAGGATTTCCAAAATGTTTACCGCAAAGGAAATCGCTATGACAGGATTTCGATGACTGCTTTTGTCTTGCCTAATGAGTTGTCGCACCACCGGCTCGGTATTACTGCCTCCAGGAAAGCAATAGGCAACGCGGTCCAACGCAACCGAGCCAAACGCGTGTTGAGAGAGGTTTTTAAGTTAAGTGAAGATTCGTTGCAGCGATTGGGTAAACGATATGATTGGGTTCTAAATGCAAAGGGTCGAATACTATCGATGAAGGCAAACAACGCGGTCACTGATTTTGAACAGATCGTCGAAAGCGTGGCTACTCGGGAGGCTGACGATAACGGATTGCAAGTGGCGTGAAGACAGTTCTGATTTCAGTTTTAAGGTTCTATAAGTTAGCCATTTCTCCGCTACTTCCTCCGTCCTGCAGGTTTGTTCCAACTTGTTCAGAGTATGCAATGGAAGCCTTAAACCGATATGGCGTCTTACGCGGTTCATCGCTCGCGGTACGTCGTATCTTGCGCTGCCATCCATTCAGTCAGGGTGGTTATGATCCAGTCGAATGATTGAAGGGGCTTCATGAAGGTCGACACAGTTAATCCAGTCGAACGGCCTTCAACGATTCATGCAACAAAAACGTTTAGCTTTAGCCTTACTCATCTCAACGGCCATTCTCTTTCTCTGGAGTTTTCTTGTTCCTGTTAAGCCTCCAGAACCCAGCCCTACTCCATCTCCTGCTGCCAGTCCACAGAGTTCTGTAACTCCGATACCAAGGACGAGTCCTACTCCAACTCCGACAGACGTTTCGCAACAAACCTCGCCGGAAGCGCCAAAGCGAACCATCGTTGTGCGAACGCCGCTCTATGAAGCGAAGTTTGATAGTCAGGGAGCGGAAGTTGTCAGTTGGATTATTAAGAAGAATAAGGATTCCGACACGCCGATTCACTCGGTTGGCGGTACAAAGCAAGCACCAAAGCCGTTGGAGCTGGTTTCACCTGCAGGGTTAGCGAGACAGCCAAGAGAGGTTCCGCTTCAAATCGCTACCGGCGATACATCTCTTGATACCGCGTTGTCGGCAAAAACCTACGAGGTCCAGGGTGTAGACGCGAATACAAACGAGATCGAACTCAACGGAGACGAATCGAAAAGTCTGACGTTTGTTTTGAAAGACAGTGCGACTGGCCTTGACGTCACGAAGACGATCAACTTCGGAGCAAGTTCTTATCACGTCGATCTCCAGCTAACGCTGAAAAGAAACGAACAAGTCGTCCCCGGCGCCAGGATCAAAATAGGACCAAGCATTGGCGACCAGGGCGTTGCCAGTTACAGCTTCTACTCTGTCGCACCCGAAGCAATTGCGTTTGTGAACGGCGAGCCCAAGCGACACGCGGCTCAAAGCATCAACGAAAACGAGGGCAGTCCGGACCTTCTGGGCCTACCGGGCAAGGTTGATTGGGCAGGAGTTGGTGATACATATTTTGCGATGGTGGCGGTTCCGGCGCAGCAGACAGAAGGTTTGGAATACCGCACGATTCAATACGACCATGACGTCGGCGGCAAAAAAGAGAGGCGTTTTTTGTTGACCGGCCTGGTTCCGATCCTCACCGATGGATCGCGAAACCTAATCTACTCTGGTCCAAAGGATCACTACATCCTTACCGAGACGAGCAAAGCGGTTTCATCAGCTGTTGGCCGTCAAGTCAACCTCGATACTTTGATCGACTATGGTTGGTTTGCCTGGTTGTCTCGTCCACTTGCTTTACCAATTCTGAATGCGATCAAGTGGCTGAAGCGGTTAACAGGCAACTACGGCATTGCCATCATCCTGTTCACGATCGCGATCTACTCGCTGTTCTTTCCGCTGAAGTGGCGGTCGTCCAAGGCGATGAAGAAGGCGCAGAAACTAGCGCCTCGAATGAAGGAACTCCAAGAGAAGATTAAAGGGCTCAAGCAGAACGACCCGAGGTTGAAAGAGCTCCAGGTTGAGCAGTTGCGACTGATGAAGGAAGGAAATCCGCTTGGCGGGTGTTTGCCTCTTCTGATTCAAATGCCGTTCCTGTTCGCGCTTTACCGAGCGATTACGATCTCGCTTGATTTTCGTCAGGCAACATTTCTTTGGTTACCCGATCTGTCGGCGGGAGATCCTTACCACATACTCGAGATCTTAATGGCCGGCACCATGATCGTTCTGCAGCTGATCACTCCGGCACCTTCGGCAGATCCGCTCCAGCGAAAGATGATGGCGATCGGAATGCCTGTCTTTATGTTGTACGTTCTTTGGAGTGCGCCGGCTGGATTGCTACTGTATTGGTTGGTGGGAAATATTGTTGGCTTCAGTCAGCAGTTTCTGATCAATCGGCTGACAAAGACAGATGAGACTGAGCCTCCCGAAGCGGCACCTCCGGCATCGACAACGAAGAAACAGAAACGCGCAAAACCCCAACCGACTTGACAACCAAAGACCAGCGATCTGACTCTCTAGCTATGTCCGAAACATGTGAAGCAGCGGGAACTTTCCTTCAGTCGATTTTCGACGGAAGTGGATTGCGTCTGAGTGTCAATGTGAAATCGAGCGAGAGTGAATGTGTACTTGACCTTGATGGACCAGATTCCGATCTGCTTCAAGCGGAAGGTGGAGAGTTGCTCGAAGCCTTACAGCATTTAGCCACTCAGGCTTTTGGACGCCACCTGCCACCGGGACAGCGTCTTGTTTGCGATGTTCACAGTTTTCGCGCGACGAGAGAAGCTGAACTTCGGGCGATGGCCCTACATGCCGCTCAAAGGGTCCGTTCTACTGGAACCGAATTCATGTTCGGGCCGATGAATGCAAGCGAGCGAAGAATCATTCATCTCAGCCTCGCGGACAGTGAAGACCTGTACACAGAGTCGATCGGACAGGGATCGGATAGAAAGTTACGAGTTGGTCTGAAGATTTCCAGCTAATCCCCTCCATTTGGACCACCCCAACAGAATTGCCGCGATATGAATACGATCGTTGCCCCAGCTACAGCTCAGGGACGAAGTGCTATTGCTGTAATTCGTCTCAGCGGTCCTGAGTCACTTACCGTTGCGGCAAAGATAGTTGAAGGTGGTCTTCGGCCAGCACCAAGAAAAGCCTCCTTAAAAACAATCATCAACCGAGATGGCGAAGTTCTGGATCGCGCGCTGGTAACCTACTTCAATGGACCAGACTCGTTCACGGGCGAAGATGTCGTGGAGATCAGTTGTCACGGTTCGCCGATAGTGTTGCGTCAGATCCTCGATCGAGTTTTGGAGCTTGGCGTTCGGTTAGCGGAGGCAGGCGAGTTCACGCTACGCGCTCTCGCAAATCAAAAACTCAATCTTAGTCAGGCGGAAGCCATACGAGATCTAATTGACGCGCGCTCGAGCGTTGCAGCTAAACAGGCTGTGCGTCAGCTTGGAGGCGAACTCTCCGGACGATTGGCGCCGCTCAAAGAACGCTTGCTGGAAATCATCGTGTTGCTTGAATCAGCGTTGGAGTTTGTTGAAGACGATCTCCCGGCGACTGATGCGGCTCAGGTGGCCCAGGATCTTTCTTCAATGATGAGTGACTTGGACCAGCTGGCCGAAACGTTTTCGCTTGGCCACCTACTCACCGACGGGATCAAAGTGGCGATCATCGGGCCGCCAAATGTCGGTAAGTCCAGCTTGTTCAATAGTTTACTGGGAATTGATAGAGCCATTGTTACAAACATTCCGGGAACGACCAGGGACAGTATCAGCGAGCAGATCTCCTTCGCCGGCGTTCCCGTTTCGTTAATCGATACGGCGGGAGTCAGAGACGCCGGCGATGCAATCGAAATCATCGGCATCGAACGCACTCGACAAGCTGTCGCCGATGCGGACTTGGCTCTTGTCGTCCTTGATGGATCGATCACGCTTTCAGAAAACGATTGGCGAGTCGTGGACCAGTTGGATTCGACGCCCGCCGTCATCGCAATTAACAAACAGGATCTTTGTTCGTTCATGAATCCGTTTGGCAATGCTTACGATGGGAAGACCGTTGTGCAGGTTTCGGCACTTACGGGCAGCGGGCTTGCAGAATTACGAACTGCTATACTTCAGCCCTTCAACTCAGCGACGACGGACAGCGCGGGTCTCTTGATCACGAATGCTCGTCATTATGATCTTCTTCGACGCGCCGTCGCAGAGCTTGGTTCCTCTCTGCAGTGCCTGCACGAGGAAGCGAGCGAAGAGTTAGTACTGGTGGGACTGCACAATGCGTTGCGAAACTTGGGAGAGATCACAGGCGAAACCACCGCGGAAGATATTCTCAACCGAATCTTTGCGACGTTCTGTATCGGTAAGTAAGTATGGATGAAGCTTTCGATGTCATCGTGATTGGTGGTGGCCATGCCGGCTGTGAGGCAGCTTCAGCAGCGGCGCGGTTAGGCGCGGCAACTGCGCTCATTACCCTCAATCTGGATCTGATCGGACAGATGTCCTGCAATCCGGCAAT
>DATBMP010000131.1:0-5414 GCA_036554845.1 Pyrinomonadaceae bacterium | reverse complement strand
TCGTAGAGCTGTTTTGCTTCCGCACCGTAATCAACAAGAATCAGGTAGCCTTTCGCTAATTTATTCGCCGCGACTTTCAACCAGTCGTCAATCCCGAGATTAATCTCGGCGATCTGGCCTTCAACAAGTTGTAGTTCAGGTCTGTGAAGATGTTCTTTCAACCTTTCAGCAGAAATCGGTTGCAGCTCCCAAACGAAGTTACCGTCGGCATCGAGGTTCACGTAGAACTCTCGAACCTCACCATTGTGTTTGGCTACTCGATGGACAGGAAACGCATCGAGTAGTTCATTCGCGAAGATGATGCCTGGATCAAGCGGGTCGAGTGCATCCATCGATTTGTATAAGACTTGTGTTTCAAACGGCTTTAGCTTCTCGCGAAGCATACGGCGCAAATCTTCTGCTTGTTCGTGAACGATATACCAGGTGTTTTGATAGATATCTTGATATCGCCGCTGCATGTGATCTAGTACACCGTAAGCAAAATCTCCTCCGCCTGCCCCAATCTCAAACAGAACCAGTTCAGTCGTAGTCTCAAACTTGCGATGCAGTTCCACGAAATACCTCGCGAAGGTTGCGGCAAAGAGAGAGCTACGCTCGGGACTGGTCCGATAGTCCCCTTTTCTACCCCATCGAGTTAGGCCAGGCGTGCAGTAATAGCCCTGATGCGGGTCATAAAGCGCAGCGTTCATCCACTGATGGAACGGCATTGGACCATTGTCCCGGATTTGCTCCTGAAGTTTTCTGTTGAGAAGATTTTCTTTACTCATCTGAATGGAAGAATACAGTCGTAACTGCGCTCCTGGGCAAGAGCATCAGCGTCGGTCGCGTCGAGTTATCGAACCAAAGGAAACTAACAGGCTAATGTTCTCTCGGTTCGTCCTTATCGAGCAGACGAGTTGTGTTTTCAGTAACGCTGGGGGGTTGGGCAAGTTCAGCAGTTGTGGGACGCGGCCTCCAGGCGCCAGTCGGAGTAGCAGTCGGCGGAGGTAACGCACCGACATTTCGTCCCGGTACTGCCGGTCGAATAGGAGGCACCGGGGCGTAGGCATTCATCGGCATGTAGGTTCTTGAGGGAGCACCTTCTTCGAACAGCCCCGCAAAGATCATCCGCAGTGGTCCACCAAGGAAACAGATAATGGCAGTGACCGCGAGAAGTATGTTGAGAAATACCGAGTCGGTGAATGAATAGAACACTCCCAGAATAGGAACTAACACAGCACCCGAGAGAAGCAGAATGCCACCCTGTCTGACGCCCTTGCGTCGAGGAGACATCTCTTTTGGTCCTTCAGAGTTGGGCACGGCAGGAAGCATTCCTCCGTTGTGCAGGAGATGAATCACGCCATCGAGCGGGAAGCCACATCTCGCACAGAAACGTGCCAATTCGGAAGACTGTTGCTGACCACATTGGGGACAAAACATTCTCGCAACCTCTGGGGAACTGACCTGACGAGCTCGTCCTAGATAATACCCTTAGGGAAAAAGATTTGTCTCTCCTCTCAGTCAGACCGGGCATCAGCCCGGTGAGCTGCAAAGTTGGAATAGAGAACCGTTTTAATGCCTGCCGAGTAAACCTGAGATCTAGTCTGAAACCCGTTGAAACGGCAACCGATATATTTTACGCACCTGCCTTTGCTCCAAAGGAGCAAGATGTTTGTAGCCGAGAGCCCTCTTTAGTGATCCGCATTCCGTAAGGAGCGGAAATATTCTGGTTATTGTCATATTGCGCTACTACGGAGCGCGCTTGTTCCTTCGGTAGCCAAAGCTATCGACATGCTGCTCCTACGGAACAAAAGCGGATCATAGCTAATAACGCTGATCTCGAAAGTCGTGCTTATTGGCTGTTGAGAAACTCGAGGGTGCATTCGTGGGCGCGACTTTGATACGCAACGGCCCGCACTAGTGTCTCTATCAGAACTTGAACAAGGGGCTGAAGCTCTTCAGACGGCAACGATATTTTTCGCAGCAGATCTGAATCGACCCGGATTGCAGCAAAAGCACGACGGCGTGTTTGTTCAACTTCCTGAAGATATTCAAGAAGCTTCACTTCAGTGGAAAGTGTTTCAGGTAAGGTCCACTCGAAAGGATCATCCCAAAGGTTTGCAGTCAGTCCACCAAAGGTCTGCTCAACGACGGCAGCACTACGCAAAACATTCTCGCCAACCGAAGTCCCGCTCGAAACTTTCTGGTAGAAAACCTGTTCCGGTAGAGAGGCAATGAGCTTGGCTGTCCGTTCATGCAAACGAGCAAACTCCCGATCAAGACAATCAATCATGATTCTTGATCCTGAAGCTTGCTCGTTCTGAGACGTCATGCGCTCGGGAGACATGCGAAACGCACGGTTGAATTAAGTTTCGATCGACCTATCGATCCTTGACCTTACGATCGGTCTCTTCGAGTACCGTACCAAAACTCCGACCGCCGAAACTGAAGCCCGTATAAATCCGTCCTTTCGAACCAACACGAGAACCGCGGGACGGCACCCCGCGACGGGTCACAACCCAAAGCCTGCCAGTACCATCATCGATCTCATAAGCTCCGTTTCCGAGTACGCCATAGCTGTCTGTAACTCGTCCTACGATGCCGACCTCTTTGTCACGATAGCGACCAGGATCGGCATTGATCTTCGAGATGCTGGTCTGTTCAGGACAGCCAGTAAAGAGAATAACTGTGGCGAACAGAAACCCGGCGATACCGGCCCTCTTTGCAAATTGCATACGCTTCTCCTCCAAATTCAAGTATTTAGCTTACGGGAGAGCGCCGCCTGAGAGAGTGGGGTCGGCCAAGACCCTGCAGGCGATGTAATGATGCGCTTGTGGCCCAAATCGTTTTCCAGTTGCCGGCATCGTGGTCGGATTATTTTCCGAACCAGCCAATCGGCCTGCCTGAAAGATCAACCCATACGCTCTTAACTTGCGTGTAGAGATCCAACGCGTGCTTGCCCATCTCACGTCCATATCCAGATTGCTTGTATCCGCCAAAAGGCGAAGCAGCATTGAACATGTTGTAGGTATTGATCCAGATCACTCCTGCCTTGATCTCTTTCGCGAAGCGATGTGCGCGCGTGATGTCTCTGGTCCAAAGGCCGGCTGAGAGTCCGTAAATCGTTTCGTTGGCCTGTTTGATTAGATCATCTTCATCCTTGAATGAGATGACTGATACAACTGGGCCGAAGATCTCCTCTTGTGCCACACGCATCTTGTTATTTACATCCGCCAAAATCGTCGGCTGGAAGAAGAAACCGTTCTTGAAATTCTCATCGAGTTGAGGTGGCTTTCCTCCGGTGACAATCTTCGCGCCTTCGTCAGTACCGATGTCCATGTAACTCTTGATGCGATCTAATTGCTCGAGCGAAACCTGCGGTCCCATCATGGTCGTCTGGGCCATCGGATCGCCGACCGTGATCTTCGAAGCCTTCTCAGTCAAGCGCTCAAGGAACTTCTCCTTCATGGCTTCTTCAACAAAAAGACGCGAACCAGCACAGCACACCTGACCCTGGTTGAAAAAGATTCCCATCATCGCGCCGTTGACGGCTTGCTCAAGATCAGCATCCGCAAACACGATGTTCGGCGCCTTACCACCGAGTTCCAAAGAAACTTTCGTCAGGTTATCTGCGGCGGCGCGCGCGATGATCTTCCCTACCTCGGTCGAGCCAGTGAAGGCAATTTTATTGATCCCGGGATGAGACGCTAACGCGGCTCCGGCAGTCTCGCCGAATCCGGGAACGATATTCACAACGCCTTCAGGGAACCCGGCTTCAGCGATCAGTTGGCCCAACTCCATTGCCGTGACTGGCGTCTGCTCCGCCGGCTTAAGAACGACGGTGTTTCCCGCGGCAAGTGCCGGCGCGAGCTTCCACGCAGCCATCAAGAGCGGAAAGTTCCAAGGGATAATCTGGCCACAGACACCAACAGGTTCTCGCAAAGTGTAGTTGAACATCTTGCCCGGAACCGGGATGGTCTCGCCTTCAATCTTTGTGGCCCACCCGGCGAAGTATTCAAAGTTCTCAGCCACCTGTGGCAGATCAACGTAGAGTGATTCACGGATGGGTTTACCGTTGTCGGCGGTCTCTAATGCGGCAAGGTCATTGGCCTTCTCTTCAATCAACTGTGCGAGTTTATAAATTAGCCGGCCGCGATCGCGCGCACTCAACTTCGACCATTTGCCGTCGAATGCCTTGCGAGCGGCGGCAACCGCCTTGTCGATATCTGCTTTGTCAGCCTCAGCAACTTCGGCGAGCGTTTCGCCCGTGGCGGGGTTTGGAGTCGTAAAGGTTTTCCCCGACTCTGCATCTATCCATTGACCGTCAATGAACAGCTGATATTTACGTGGCCTGTTTTTTTCGGCTGGTTGTGTAGAAGACATAAGTGACTCCATTGTCGATTTTCAATTGACGATTGACGATTGACGATTGCCGATTGACGATTTGGATCCGAGGATTGCCGTGCGCTACTCACCAACCGCCGATAATTTTCTTCACTGCTTCCGAATAACTGCAGTTCACTTCACTGCCGCAAGCGACAATCGACAATCGAAAATCGTCAATCAAAAGTCCGTCGTTCCTGCCAACAGTTGACGCAGGACGTACGGCAGGATCCCTCCGTGCTGGTAATAGTCGATCTCGATCGGTGTATCGATTCGCAGTGTTAGTGGAACCTCTTCACTGCTTCCATCAGCACGTTGAATAATCAGGGTTACTCTTTGTAACGGCCTGACACCGCTTTCTAACCCCACCAGATCAAAAGTTTCCGTTCCATCAAGTTTTAGTGATGCCGCGCTAACGCCATCATTGAACTGGCAGGGAAGAACACCCATACCGACCAAATTGCTGCGATGAATTCGTTCGAAACTCTGGGCCACAACAGCCTTAACTCCCAACAACCGCGTTCCCTTCGCGGCCCAGTCGCGAGAGCTTCCGGTTCCATACTCCTGTCCGGCAATCACGACCAGCGGCACACCCTCTCCCTGATATTTCATGGCAGCGTCGTAGATGCTCATCCGTTCACCATCTGGCTGATGAAGAGTTACTCCGCCTTCAACACCTGGCACCATCAGATTCTTAATGCGCACATTCGCAAACGTTCCGCGCACCATCACTTCATGATTGCCACGGCGAGATCCGTAACTATTAAAGTCTTCGACGGCGACGCCCTTTGATTGCAGATACAACCCGGCGGGAGAATTTGCTTTGATAGCACCGGCGGGACTGATGTGATCGGTGGTTACAGAGTCACCAAAGATCGCCAGTGGTCTGGCTCGATGCACGTCACACCATTCGCCGACTTTATTACTGAAGCCTTCGAAGTACGGCGGTTGTTGAATGTAAGTTGATTCTGGATCCCAATCGTAAACGTTGCCGGTTGACGCGGGAATCTCGTTCCAAAGCGGATTAGCTTCGGCAAAATCGCTATAAAGCC
>DATBMP010000046.1:0-20400 GCA_036554845.1 Pyrinomonadaceae bacterium | reverse complement strand
CAGCGCGACACCGCTTTGGCTTCGTCGGAAATGCCTACGAGTGACACGCTATAGATCCAAAGCGGTGTCGCGCTGCACTTGCCACCGCACTCCAAAGTTAGTTGCCATTCACTTTCCGCACATCAGTCAGAATCTCTTCCGGCGTCCACTTATTCTCACGATACATTTTATACACCTTGCCGTCTGGTCCAATCACTGCTGTCCTCAAACCGTGAATGATTTGATCACCCTCGCCGAAATAGGTTAGCCCAAAGTACTGGGCGATCTTTCTCACCTCATTCTTAGTTCCACCGGCAAACTCCCAACTTGAAAAACGCTCTTCAGAGAAGTTACCGGTATGCGAGGCACCATAACTCCGCAGAACCTGAGGCGTGTCGTATTCAGGATCGATCGAGACGCTTAGCAGATGTGTCTTCTCATAAAGTGGACGGTCCTTCTGTAGCTCCTGCTGTATCTTCGCAAAGTTGTTACTCATGAGCGTGCAGTACTCAGGAATCGGACAGCGCGTATAGATAAACGTCAAGAGCAATGTTTTTCCACGGTAGTCATTGATACTGATCTTCTTGTTGTCCTGATTGACCAGGGTGAAGTCGGGAACTTCATCGCCAACAGCTGGTTCGGCAGCGGTTACCTCATTCGTGCTACCTGTGTCGCTGCTCTCTTCGGTGATTACAACATCTTCAAGCCAGGAACGCGGTCCATCGACTATTAAAGTGGCATTGATCACGCTGCCGCGCTTAAGCACATCAAATGGCCATTGGTCCTTCAGTACGAATGGCATCGTCATTGCCGGCATCAGGTCTTTGATCTCTTCATGTGAGATATCGACCGTGCGATTCGCTTTGTCGATTCCCAGCACCTTGCCACGAATCTCGTAACGCTTTTCATTTCCGGAATACTCGAACCGCTTGTCGTAACCGTTTGACGTGCAACTACTGAGACAGATCAGCAAAGCAATGAGAAGAATAAAGGGCCTCGATGTTTTCAATGGATTATTGCCTTTGTAAATTGGAATCGTAGAACTGTTGATAAGCGCGAAAGTTAGTCATCACTTTAAAAATATAATCCTTCGTCTGGGCAAAACCGATCTCGGGCACATAACGTTCGGCATCATTGGATCTCGACCGCGCGATCCAACGAGCAACGTTATCGGAACCACCGTTGTACGCGCCGGCAACCGCCTCTGGTTCCGAGGGAAACTCGCGGAAAAGCGAAGCCAGGTAATGAGATCCAAAGAGAACTGCCGTGTCTGGATTGTAGAGTTCGTCCTGCTGAAAGTTCGACTTGCCAAGTTGTTTCGCTACTTCATCTGCGGTCGAAGGAATGAACTGCATCATCCCTCGCGCTGCAGCTACACTTTTCGCGGCAGCTTGAAAGCGTGATTCCTGGCGGGCTATCGACAACACGAACCTGGGATCGACACCTCTTGTAGTTGCATGTTTCAAAAGCGAGTCGCGATGTGGAACTGGATAAAGCAGATCAACCAACTGTCGCGGTGCGAGCTCAAGAACGAGATCCGCAGGGATGGTCCTCCACAAACGCTCACCATAACGAACAGCGGTGTCTGCCAACCCGCCACGCAGCGCAAGTGATGCGATCGTGTATTCGTTCACGACGGCACTCGTGGAACCATTGGACTGGGATGGTGTTGTCGGACTTCCTATGATCGAGAGCAAGGGAACCGCTTCGTCATAGAGCCCGAGAAACAAAAGCTCATCCGCAATGGAACTCTTCTTATCAGAAGAGTCACCTGCAAATAGGTTTTGTCTACCCAAAGAAACCAAAGCCGGTATCGCGGGAGAGTAAGCGGGAAGGGATTGGTAGGCGCGTTTCAGAATCTCAATTGTCTCTTTCCGATTAGCGTTACTTCCCAGCCTCAACGCCGACTGCGCCAACACACGCGCCTCTTCCGCCTGTCCTCGATCCAGGGCCTGTTTGGCCTGTGTGCGAAGCGATTGTTCACGACGAGTAATCAACGTGCCGGTGCTGGCCGAACCAGCTAACGCCTGCAAGCGATCGGTCGCCAGTTGGCCATAGTACTCGTTGCGGCCGTCCGGCACCGAAAGATAGAGTTCGATAGCCTCTGCCGATTTACCCAACTGCTCAAGGGCGAGTGCTTGAAGAAACGTAATCTCCGAGACGCTGGTACCACCTGCTACGCGCGTTCCTCCGAGGTCTGAAATTCTCTTCAGTTCTCCTGCATCTGCAACGACTTCCGACCATGAACCCTGCGCCAGATGAATTCGCATCTGGGCAAACAATGCGAGCGTCGCTCCCAGCTGACCACTGAATCGCGAACGAATTTGCCGCACCCAGTCGAGTGCTTCGCCATGTCGTCCTGCTTCGTGGAGAGCATCGACAATATTTAAATACGTACGATCGAGGTTTGGTGCATCGGGAAAACGAGTGATGAAAAGTTTGTAAGCGGCAATTGCATCGTCCGTACGCTTCATACGGTTGTACGAGCCGGCGGTAAACGCAATCGCATCGCGTGCACTGCTACTCTCAGGAAACTCGTTCGACACTCGCTGAAAATATTTGAGCGCATCGTCGTAGCGTTGTTGCAGATAGTAGCCTCGCCCGATCTGATAGAGCGCGTTCGGTACCGTTGGGTTCTTCGGATTCTGTTGGACCACCGCTTCATAGTGAACACGCGCTCCATCGAAATCGCGATTGAATTGATACACCGAAGCGCGCAGTAGATGTTCGGCCTCACTGAGGGGGACACGCGGCGTCTGTGACGATTCAAGCTTGTCCAACTCTCTCGCTGCTGTTAATGCGAAATCATCGGGTCGCGAAGCGTCAGGCATCTGCATCAGCAGACGAACAAAGATGTCTCGTGCTTCCGGGGTTTTGCCAATGCGTAACAACGCTTCGGCAGTCAATGTCATCGCCTCACGCGCCAGAGGTTTATTGGTTGATGAGATTAGTGGTCTCAAGACTCCCGGAATTGCAGAAAAGTCGCCACTTTCCCAGAAACTTTCTCCGAGGCGGAGGATCGCGACTTCTCGCAGCTGATTCGAGCTGGTAGAGATCAGAAACTGCCGTAGTCGTTCGCGTTCCAGAACAAGATCACCAGACGAACGGGCCAGTTGGGCCAGACGCCAAACAGCGTGTGAGGCGAGTAACGAGTTTCGTGAAGCAACTGATTCATATCCGGCCTGTGCACCTGCGGCGTCACCCGCTCGTTCTGAAAGTCTTCCTAAAAGGTAGTCGAAATTGTTGGCGGAAAAAGCCGAAGCATCAGTGTCGCGTAAAGTACGCAACTCAGAGATGGCTATCTGAATCTCGCCAGCATCGACTGCTTTGCGAATCCGCTGATGCGTTTCGCTCAAGGAAGAGTTGGTTGCTTGCGAATAAGCCGATACAAACGGCAGCAACAAGAAGATCAGCGTTATTACAGTTCTGGTTCCCACGTAATGAATTATGATTCAGAGGCCATGAATTCCCAAAAGCAAGCGACCTGTGATTAATCGGGTTTGTGCCGCGGGTTGCCCAGTTAAAGTTTAAGGACCCAGAGGTGGGATGTAAGTCGACAGGCGGTCACCCACAGATCTTTGGTTAGCAATGCGTCAACGCACGCGGACCAAGGCACAGCCTAATCATTCGCCCGCGTGCCGGTAAGGCAAAGCCATACCGCAAGGGATTAGGCAAAGCCGGCAAACGCAGGCCCTTTTCGTAGCTGCAAGCCTAAAGTACCGCTTGAAGAGTTCCTGGCCTCACCGTTTGGCAAATTCTATTAATGATGGCTTTGCACAAAAAGTCTTTTGGGTACGGCTCGGCCGCACCCTTGCGGTAAGGCTGCGGCTTACCGTTATTCCAACCTAAATATCAGGCTATGCCTAAACTGCTCCAACTTTGAGGCATAGCCTCGATCAAAATATATGAAGCTTCGGTAAGCCGCAGGCTTACCGCAAGGGGGCGGCCGAGCCGGAATTCCAAAAGGACTTTTTGTGCAAGCCGATTAATGATTGTTTGATTAACTCATCGTTTGTCTGTTAAAGCCCTCTTAAGCTAGAGTGCGAGTGCATGCATTCTGAACTCAAAACTACCACACAACCTAAAGCAGTAACTCTCGATGGTGCACGCCTGGCTGAACAGATCAAGCGTGAAGTCGCTGACGAGGTTCGGTCCTTGAAAGAGCAGGGAATTGAACCGGGCCTCGCAGCGATCCGCGTAGGAAATGATCCGGCCTCTGAGGTCTACGTAAGAAACAAGATCCGCTCGTGTCAGGAAGTCGGAATAAGATCTGAACATCTCTCGGTCCCGGCTGAGACAAATCAAGCTGAACTATTGAGTCTCATCTCATCGCTCAATCAACGCGCAGACATCGATGGAATCCTGGTCCAGCTACCATTGCCTCGTGGCATGGACGAAGCTGCGACAATCGGCGCAGTGGATCCATCAAAGGACGTTGATGGATTTCATCCAATCAATGTGGGTAAGTTGTCGATGGGAATTCCCGGACTTGTGCCTTGTACTCCGGCGGGAATCATCGAACTGTTGATTCGCAACGATGTCATGATTTCAGGAGCGAATGCGTGTGTGGTCGGTCGGAGTCAGATTGTAGGTCGGCCCATGGCCCAACTGCTCCTGCAAAGAGACGCCACCGTTACGATCTGTCATTCGCGTACGCGCGACTTGCCGGCCGTTACTTGCCAGGCAGACATTCTGGTGGTGGCAATTGGTCGCGCCGGTCTCATTCGTGGCACGCACATTAAACCTGGAGCGACTGTAATCGACGTCGGCATGAACAGGATTGAAGACGCGGCCACAGCTCGAGAATTCTTCGATGACGATCTCGAGCGGAGACTGGAAACAATTGCCAAACGCGGCTACACCCTTGTGGGTGATGTAAACCCTGCCGAAGCTTCGAAGGTCGCAGGTCGGTTGACACCAGTACCAGGTGGGGTAGGACCGCTGACAGTTGCGATGCTGATGAGCAACACGGTTCGAGCAGCGAAACTGCGCCGGCCTGGTAAATAAGAATCGTCTTTGTTGTCATCTGAGGATGCCGCAAACGAATGTTGAGAGTCTGTCTGACAGGTTCAATAGGGGTGGGCAAGTCATTCGTTACGAGCGTTCTGAACGATCTCGGTTGTCACACCCTCGACGCTGACCTGACAGCTCGCGAGGTTGTTCTGCCGGGTTCGCCTGGGCTGGCAGCAATAATCAACGAGTTTGGTGCTGACGTTTTGGAGGCTGACGGCACTTTGAATCGAAAGGTACTGGGAGCACTTGTATTCGCAGACGAGAGAAAGAGGGAACTTTTAAACTCAATTCTACATCCCATAATCATCGAGCGGCAGGATCAGGTAATGCGCGAATGGGAAGCGCAGGATCCCAACGGCATTGGAGTAATCGATGCGGCCCTGGCAATTGAGTCAGGCGGCTATCGCAGGTTCGATAAATTAATCGTGGTCCATTGTCGCCCTGAGATTCAATTACAGAGGATCATGGAGAGGGATGGAATCTCTCGCACACAAGCAGAAGCACGAGTTGCGGCGCAGATGTCGCAGGAAGAGAAACTTAAGCTTGCGGATCTCGCAATCGACACCTCGGAAGGATTTGCAGAAACGAGACGTCGAACTGAGGATGTTTATCGGCAGCTACGACTGATTGCTGATAAAGCGTAATCCAGATCGGATGAGCGCAATGTTTATTGGCAAAAGTAGAGCATTGTTCTCGCGCGTTTCGCTGAGTGCGCTCGTCCTTTCGCTGTTTGTGCTTAGTCACGCGGGATGTTTTTCGGAAGACGCGCCCGAACCGTTCTACGGGCGTGTGTCTCCGCCAAAAGCGCAGGAGTTTCGTTGGAGCGACGGAGGTCTTCCGCAGATATTTGATCCAGCGTTCGCAGCGGCCCCGCCTGACACCGATCTGGTACGAGCAATCTTTGAAGGCTTGACCGATTACGACCCAAAGACCTTGCAAGCAGTCCCGGCAGTAGCAAGTAGTTGGGAGTCGTCGAAGGATGGTCGAGAGTGGACCTTCTATCTGCGAGAGGACGCTCGCTGGTCCAATGGTGAGCCTGTAACCGCGCACGATTTCATTCAATCGTGGGAACGTACACTGAAACTCGGCGACAAGGCGCCTCACACGGTGCTGTTGGAGAACATCGAAGGCGTCGCAAAACCAGTCCCCACGTCTACACGCGACGCTGCGGCAGTCAATAACCAAAAACCCTCCGCCACCGAACCCGTAACACCTCAGAAGTTTGGTGCAGAGGCAGTTTCCCAACGAGTGTTACGCGTCCGACTCCAGCGCCCAGATATGAATTTTCCTGCGCTGGTGGCCCATCCCGTGTTTCGTCCAGTGAAACCCAACGACGATCCTCTGAAACGGATCGAACCGTTTGAACTGGTGAGCAACGGAGCGTTCTCTTTCGTTAGCACTGGAGATGATCGCGTGGTCCTTGAACGGGCGGAGAATTACTGGGGTAAGGAAGAAGTAACCTTGGACCGCGTCGCATTTGTTGACGCAAAGAATTCCGAGTCAGCTCTTGCAGCCTATCGAGCCGGCACAGTTGATGCCGTTACGAACGCTGCCTTCGAACCTCTCGCGATAAAACTACTAACTCCGTATCGAGACTTTCGGCGTGCAACCTATGGTGCACTCACTTACTACAGCTTCAACACGACACGCGAACCGCTGGATGATGTTCGAGTGCGCGAAGCATTGGCAATCGCCATCGATCGCGACCGCATTACTCAAGCCGAAATGGGAGGTGCAACGATTCCGGCAAAGAAGTTTCTTCCCGTTGAGATGGCCGAGGGAGTTCAACCTGTCGTAGGGAAGACGGACCTGCTGGAGCGCGACGTTGAACGTGCCAGAGAGCTGCTTGCCGAGGCGGGCTTTCCGGACGGCAACGGCTTTCCGAAATTGCGTTTATTAGTTAATCGCAATGAGCAGCAACGCCTGGTTTCGCAATCAATCGCCGCTATGTGGCGAACTGTGTTGAATATCGAGACTGAGATCGTGATGTTGGGCTGGGATGACTACGAACAAGCAATAAGGGAAGGAAATTACGATGTCGTGCGCCGTGGAGTAGTCATGCAGACTACGGACGAGTTTACAAATTTCAAGTTGATGTTCAACCATGACCCGACTGCTTCAGTCAATACTGACTCCGCAACAGACGCGGTCGCAAAGGTTGATAGCGGTGACAGTAGCGAGGCGTTGAGAAAACACGAACCGATCGAATCTGAGGAGCAGGCCCTGCGGCAATTGAAGGCGGTTCCGATATATTTCGCATCGTCATATGCGTTGGTCAAACCCTATGTCATTGGTTTTAACTCAAATGTTTTGGACGCGCCTTCGTTAAAGACCGTTCGAATAGACACGAGTTGGAGTGAACAGAAGGCACGGTGAGTAAACAACGACGCGAATTACCAGTTAGCGAAGTGGAAAGGAACTGAGAAACCCCTGGGAAGCGTAGCGAAGCCCAGGGTTTTTGTTTTAGTTAATTGTGTTGGGCCTGTGAATCAATCGGTAGATCCGAAAAAACGGACGCATGTAGTGAGTCAGTTTCATTTCCGCCAGATGTAAATCTTGATTAACGTTAACTGCGCATGATAGTTTTGCCTTCGGAGCAACGAACCGGTCATCCCACTTGAGCGAAGGATTACTCTCTGGACCCTGCGACTAACGGTCAATCCTCATGCATTGAAAATCGATTGTGATCTGAAATCGTAAGGACCGGAGGAGAATTCTTTAGTGAAGCCCTACTGGAAACAAGTTCTCAGCGCAGTCATACTCGCAGCAACGGCGGTTGCCAATCTCTCCTGCCGTGCAAGCGCCAAAAACGAACCATTCTTCGGCAAGACCACACCTCCAGAACGAAACGTCCTGCGTTACATCACTGGTGATGAACCAGAAAGCGTTGATCCGCCCGTCAGCTCCGGCCAGCCTGAAGCACGAATCTACATGGCGCTGTACGAAGGCCTGGTTGAATATGATCCCAAGACTCTGGAACCAATTCCTGCTCTGGCAGAACGTTGGGACATCAACAACGATGCGTCGGAGTATGTCTACCATCTACGTCATAACGGTCGTTGGTCCAACGGTGAGCCTATCACTGCCGATGATTTCGTCTACAGTGTGCGTCGCGGCCTGTCTCCGGTACTTGCATCGCGCAATGCCTATCTTGCCTACGACATTAAGTACGCGCAGGCTTACAACTCCAAAGCCTTCTTTGTTAAGGATCCCAAGACGGGTCAGTTCTTGCTCGAGAAGGACTTTGTTGAGCATCAACACAGCGAGCCATTAAGTCTGGCGCCACTGACCGCACCCGACTCGGAATTCAATACCTCTTCAGAGGGATTCAAATCAGCTCCTGACACGCCGTTTCACCAGTTCATGCATTCGCCGACGCGTTTGATTTTACCTGGAAGTGAAAAGGCACGAACACGTGCGCTCGAGGCGAACCCAAAACTGAAAGCGGCGATGGAGGGCAAGGAGCTGGTGCTCGTGCAAGCCGAAGATATTGGGATCGAGGCGGTTGATTCGCACACGGTTCGAATCACGCTTTCGCTTCCGGCGCCTTATTTCGCCGGACTTCTGGCCCATCAGCTTTTTCGACTGGTGAATAGAAAGGCTGTTGAGAAGTACGACAACAAATGGACCGAGCCTGACAAGATAGTCACTTGTGGTCCATTCCGGTTGAAGTCGTGGAAAGCGTACAACGAATTGATTGTTGAGCGGGACCCAATGTATTGGGACAGCGCCAACGTTAAGCTCGATGAGATTCATTTCTATCCGATGGCTGACACGCCCTCGATGATGAACCTCTACAAGGTTGGTGAAGTCGATGCCACCATGAACCATTCAGTCCCGAATGCCTGGCTTGACGTAATCCGGCCCAAGAAGGACTACATGGATGGATCAGAAGCCGCGATCACTTACCTTCTAATCAATGTGACCAAGCCACCGATGACCGATATTCGCGTGCGGCGCGCCTTTGGCATGGCAATCGACAAAGAGACGTACTCAAAAGCAAAGCGGATCACCAAACCACTCTTCGCTTTTACACCCGAAGGAATTTTTAGTGGTTATCCACAGCCGCAAGGCGAGCGGTTCAATCCTGAAGCAGCACGAAAGTTGTTGGGCGAGGCCGGCTTCCCAGTAACGCAACGTGCGGATGGCTCTTACGAATGCAAGAGCTTTCCGTTGGACCAGGTTGAGTTTGTTTTCAACACTGCGACCAGCAACAAGATACTCGCTGAGTTTATGCAGGCGCAGTGGAAACAGAATCTCGGCATCACAGTACCGCTTCGAAGCATGGAGTTTAAGACCTTCATGACCGTTCGCTCGAAACTCGAGTACAAGGGATTTTCGATCGGTATCTGGGGAGCCGATTACATGGACCCCTATACTTTTTTGAGTATCTTCACGACTGACGGTGGTGTGAACGGCAGCGGTTGGTTCGATCAGAAGTATGTGGACATGCTGAATCAGGCGAATCGTACATTGGATAAGACAGAGCGTTTTGAACTGCTGGCAAAAGCCGAGAAGTACCTGCTTGATGCGCAACCAATGATTCCGCTGGAGACGACCTCGGTCAACTTCGTGAAGAAGCCCTACGTGAAGGGCCTCTATCCGAATGCGGCGTCGCTGTATCCGTGGAAATTTGTGTACATCGAAAGAGACCCGGCGAAGTGGGATTATGGGATGCCGGCTTTGGATTGACGATTTTCGATGGTCGATTATCGAGTTGTTTGTTCCGCGATTCGAATAATCGCAACGAAGACATAGAAAGCTGACAAGAAAAATCGGCGATCCACTAATTTCCTAGATCGTCGGTAAGGATCTTCAATCCAAACATCATGAACCGCTAAAAACACGAAATCGACAATCGGCAATAGACAATCGGCAATAAACCGACTTTCCCTAACGATGCCTCTATTCATCCTCCGTCGCCTGCTCATCACCATACCCACCATACTTGTCGTCATTACCATCACCTGGGGATTGATTCGGTTAGCGCCTGGTAACTTCTACACCGGAGAAAAGCGACTCCCGGAAGCAATTGAACAGAACATTCGTGAGAAGTACGGTTTGGACAAGCCGTGGTATGAACAGTATCGACGGACCATGTGGAGCATCGTTCGTCATCTCGATTTTGGAACGTCGCTCAAATACGAAGGTCAATCAGTAAACACAATTATCGCCCGCTCACTTCCGGTTTCAGCGACTGTTGGCATACTCGCCTATCTCCTTGCCCTCATCGTAGGAATCGTCGTTGGTTCCATCGCCGCGCTGAAACAGAACTCGAAGTGGGACTACGCCTCGATGGCCCTGGCGATGCTCGGCATCTCCGTACCAAACTTCGTTCTGGGCCCAATCCTGGTTTTGATCTTCTCGCTCACGCTTTACTGGCTGCCACCATCGCGCTGGAACGGATTTCCGAGTTGGAACCTGGTCCTGCCGGTCCTGACCCTGTCCGGAATCTATATGGCCTACATCGCCCGACTGACTCGAGCCGGCATGCTTGAAGTCTTGCGATCTGACTACATCCGAACTGCGCGCGCGAAAGGATTAAGCGAACGAGACGTTGTCGTCAAACATGCACTTCGCGGCGGATTGATGCCAGTGGTTTCTTTTACTGGTCCGGCGCTGGCGTTTCTTCTGACCGGTACGGTTGTAGTGGAACGGATCTTCGCTTTGCCTGGTTTGGGAAACTATTTTATTCAAGCTTCGCTGAATCGTGATGAACCATTAATCATTGGCATTGTTGCTTTTATTGCTATCACGCTGCTTCTGATGAATCTTCTGGTGGATATCGCCTACGCGTATCTCGACCCGCGCGTTCGTTACTAAAGCATTAGGAACTGACTCACACGCGAGTCGTGACCTGTCATGAACGACGACGATCGACCATTACCCGAACCCCAACCGCCAAAGGTGGAACCTACACCGATTCCGGGAACTATTCCGCCGCCGGTGGGGATGTTGGACCGCGATGTAATTCACACAGCGCCAGAGGCAGCTATTGGTGAAGCGGATCTGCGCGCCGCAGAAGCTGGCGAGATCGTTCAGGGTACATCTCTTTGGAAGGACGCCTGGCAAAGACTGCTGAAGAACAAGCTTGCAGTCTTTGGAATGATCGTGGTGGCCATCATCTCGGTGGCCACGCTCGTCGGACCATTCATAATCAAGTGGGCCACTGGTCTTACACCTGATTACATTCCCACTGACGCCGCTTTAATCAAATCTATTCCACCGTTTACGGCTCCCGATGGATCTTTCTCATGGACCCATCCGATGGGGACTGACAATCAAGGTCGTGACATTCTTGCCCGCGTCTTACAAGGCGGGCAGATTTCGTTGATGGTCGGAATCATCTCAACGTTGGTCTCGCTGCTCATCGGAGTAAGTTATGGCGCCACTGCGGGCTATCTCGGTGGTCGGATAGACAATTTGATGATGCGATTGGTGGATGTTCTCTATTCCTTGCCATACATCATTATCGTCATCGTGCTGTTGTCGATGTTTCGCAGTCAGACTGCGCGGGGGCAACTGCTACTGCTGTTTGCTGCGTTGGGGTCCGTCTCATGGCTGACCATGGCGCGGATAGTTCGTGGGCAGGTGCTGTCATTGAAGAATCAGGAGTTTGTGTTAGCAGCGAGGGCCACCGGAGTTTCAACGCCCCGAATTATCTTTCGACACATCGTGCCCAACACTCTTGGACCAGTGATTGTCTACGCAACCTTAACAGTGCCCACGGTGATGTTGACCGAAGCTTTCCTGTCGTTTCTGGGTTTCGGCGTCCAGCCTCCAATGGCTTCGTGGGGAAGTTTGGCAACCGATGGCATTCAAAACATCGCAATCTTTCCCTGGCAACTGATATTCCCCGGCGTGACGATGGCGTTGACATTGTTTTCGTTGAACTTCCTCGGCGATGGTCTGCGCGATGCTTTGGATCCGCAGATGAGAAAGTTTTGAGATTGACGATTGTCGAGTGACGATTGTCGATTGGCGTGTTTGGGTGATTGAACTTGAACGCGACTTCGGCGGATGTCAACGAACCCTGTCGGGCTTAAACCTGGGTGGTGAATTGAAGAGTTGAAGACGCAATCGTCAATCGAGACTTGTGAATCGTCAATGACAAGCCTGCTCGAAATCCATGACCTCCGCACCTATTTCGATACCGAAGATGGAACGGTGAAAGCTGTCGATGGGATCAGCTTTGATCTCAAACGCGGTGAAACACTCGGCATCGTAGGCGAATCCGGATCCGGGAAGTCTGTAACCAACCTCTCCATCATTCGTTTGATTCCAGACCCGCCAGGAAGGATTGTTTCCGGCGAAGTCATCTTTGATGGACAAGACCTGCTGTTGCTACCACCGGAAGAGGTGCGCAAGATTCGAGGACGTAGGATCGCCATGATTTTTCAAGATCCAATGACCTCACTGAATCCATTCATGAAAATCTCGCGGCAGTTGATGGAGATGACTCAGCTCCACCTGGGCCATTCCAAGAAACAAGCCTACGAACATGCGATCCAGATGCTTGAGACAGTGGGAATTCCCGACGCGCGGACCAGAGCCGATAGCTATCCTCACGAGTTCTCAGGCGGCATGCGACAGCGCGTGATGATTGCCATGGCGCTGTCTTGTCATCCGGAACTGCTGATCGCTGATGAACCAACAACTGCGCTGGATGTCACAATTCAAGCGCAAATCCTGGAGCTCATTAAGAAGCTGAAGCGAGAGACCGGGACCAGCGTGATTCTGATTACACATGATCTCGGTGTGGTCGCAGGCATGACGGACCACCTGATCGTCATGTACGCAGGTAAGGTTTTCGAACAAGCGCCCACTCAAGAGTTGTTTGCAAAATCCGGAAACCCATACACGAAAGGTCTGCTCAGATCCGTACCTGACCCTACTAATGAACAGGGCCAGCTTTATCAAATACCCGGCCTTCCACCGGACGTGGCGCACCTACCTGACGGATGCCCCTTTAATCCTCGATGCTATCGAGCCGAGGAAGTTTGTCGGCGAGAGTTCCCGCCGCTTGTTCAGATCAACGCTCAGCATTACTCGCTCTGCCACTTCGCCCGGGAGGTTTATGAAGAAGGATGATCGGTGGCGTGCAAAATAGCGAGCTGAATCCGTTGATCAGCATTCGCGATCTCAAGGTGCATTTCAATCTTGGTCGCGCAGTAAATCCGTTTAGCCGCAGTAGCGAGCGGGTGGTGAAGGCTGTTGACGGCGTCTCGATCGATATTTATGAAGGTGAGACGCTGGGTCTCGTGGGAGAGTCGGGGTGTGGAAAGACAACACTTGGCCGCGCGATTCTTCGCTTATCAGAGCCAACCTCGGGGAGTGTTAGTTATCAAGGTTTTGACCTCTCAAGACTCACGAGAAGGGAACTACGCGATCAGCGTCGCAACCTGCAGATCATCTTTCAAGATCCTTATGCGTCTCTAAACCCACGGATGAGTGTGGGCCAGATCGTCGGTGAGCCACTTAAAACCTTTGGCCTGGCCCAGGGCAAAAAAGCCGAACAACGAGTGCAAGAGTTGCTTGAGACCGTTGGTCTAAGTAAGCGTTTCATCAAACGTTATCCGCACGAGTTCTCGGGTGGGCAGCGACAACGGATCGGTATTGCTCGAGCGCTGGCAGTTGATCCAGTCTTCATTGTTGCTGATGAACCGATCTCCGCGCTTGATGTTTCTATCCAGGCGCAGATCATGAATCTGTTGGAGCGCCTGCAACTCGAACAGAAACTGACTTATCTCTTCATCTCCCATGACCTGAGGGCCATTCGTCATGTTTCGGATCGCGTAGCAGTGATGTATCTCGGGATCCTGGTTGAGATTGCCCATTCAAAGTCGATCTACGACGAACCACTGATGCCGTACACTAAGGCGCTCATATCTGCTGTGCCGGTGCCAGATCCACAGATAGAATCAACGCGACAACGCATAGTTTTGACAGGAGACGTGCCCTCTCCCATCAACCCACCGCCGGGATGCCGGTTTCACACTCGTTGTCCCTTTGCGATCGATGTTTGCAAGGAAGTTGTTCCCCCGCTTGTTGAGATAAAACCCAACCATTACGCTGCCTGCATTCGGATCAGTCCGGAACAGCCGGACATTGAAAAGGTAAAACCTGGCGACGCTCCCGGCCTCCTTGCCGCCCAGCCGCCAAGGTAAGTTCTCCGCAAATCACTTTCCGCGTGAAAATGCCAGGGCATTAGTCATTTAGCAATAAAGTAACCCCGATCTCACGTGCCTGTTGGTTGTGCTGGGACCTCAAAAACACTGCAGAATCTGGGTAGCTTGTTGTAGGTGACTGGGAAATTTATACTCATCCGGAGTGGCTACCGCTCATCCATCCAATCGATGTGGCAGACTCCAGCAGTGTGACTCCCTCTCACTGACCTGTCGCGATTTAGGCTGGAAAAGCCGCTTAAGCAATGACAAAAGAATCCCCCGACGCCCAGCCCCTTATCGTCCAGGAACGCCCGGAGGACGCGCCACCGGAGTGGACCGACGTCCAGGAGAAGCTTGCCGCCGCATCAGGTTTATCAATTCTCCTGGTTGACGGATATCAGCCTCCTGCACTCATAGCTTCAAATAACAATTCCATCTGCAACGCGTTGCAGTCGTCTCCGGAATACGTGAAGTTGTGTGATCCATATTGCGGCGACGCGCACCGTCAAGCAACGGCAGCAGGCTCGGCCATCAACTACCAGTGCCACGCGGGACTCCAGTGTTTTGCAATGCCGATCGAGATAGGAGAGCAGAAAGATCTCGTGGCGATTGGTGGCCGAACATTTTTTAGTGCTGAAGACTATCGCGATTTGGTTGAACGCTTTCGCACTGGCGATCTCAAGGCTTTGCAGAAAGTGCGTCCTTTTACGAATGTGATCTTTTCCGAGGAACAGAAGCTCGGTCATTTAAGCGATCGACTTGAGCGGCAGGCTCGAAGCTTTAGGACAAAGAGTCTTGCGGTTCCGGAAGAACCACAAACCCGTTTACCTGAAGTGCGACAACGCGAACCACTCGCTGCGGAACCTTCGTACCTTCGTGCCAACGAGGCAGTTGTCGAAGCTGAGCTGGCTGAACTGAGAAGCGAACTGGAGTACCGAACTCGCCTAAGTGAGTCGCTGCAACATTTCCTCGAGCGAATCAGTTCTTCTGATCCCGGCAAGACCTACTCTTCAATTCTCAAGAGCTCGCGTGAACTCTTGCAGGCGGAACGCGCCTCGCTGTTGGTGTTCGACGAAGGATCTAATGAGCTTATAGTTAAAGCCGCTGTCGGGTTAGCAACTACTACTTCGGAAGTTGGTCGCATGCGTTTGGGAGAGGGAATCTCCGGTTCGGTGTTAGAGAGCGCTCGGCCACTGGTGGTCGCCGACATTGAAGCTACAGGAATGACGCCCGCACCGGACGAACGCAACTATCAGACAAAGTCATTTATCAGTTATCCGATAACGATCGGCGGCAGAAGGATTGGAGTACTCAACGTTACTGACAAAACCGGAGGCGGCGAGTACGACGATGTCGATCTAAGTTTGTTGGAAATTATCGGACCGCAGATCGCAGTGGCATTGGAACGAGCCGAATGGCAGGAGCGTGCCAACGAATTTCAGCTTATGTCGATCACCGACCCACTTACGGGCTTACCGAATCGTCGTTATCTCGAAGAGCGCTTGATGGAAGAGTTGAATCGCTCTCGACGCTACGACTATCCGATGAGTTTTCTGATGATCGATATCGACGACTTCAAGAGTTATAACGATCTGAACGGTCACCAGGCAGGTGATTTGGCACTTCAGATAACAGCTCATTGTCTGAAAGCAGCGCTGCGCTCAGCAGATGTCGCATCGCGTTATGGTGGTGAAGAGTTTTGCATCCTCTTACCTCAAACCCCGCTCAACGAAGCCGAAGTTATTGCCGAGCGTATTCGTCAACGTGTGGAAAGCACGACTTACCCTCACGGCAAGTCACAGCCGCTTGGCTCAGTAACAATCTCGATCGGTATCTCAACTTTCTCGCGTCACATCGATACCTCTGAGCGCGTTATCGCAGCAGCCGATCGCGCTTTGTACACGGCGAAGAGTCTGGGCAAAAACCGAATCGAAGTCTACCGAGAGAATTTGACAACACGTGGTTAAAGCAGATTGTTGATGACGGTGCGGGTAAACGATCAAGTGGGAGTTTAGCGAGCAGATGGACGCCAGCAACAACCGAGATGAGATGCGCCGCATTCTGGGTCGCGTAACGCGCTCTGAGTTTGTGGGCAGGGCTGACGAATTGGCCCGCATCGTATCTCAGGCAAATCGTGGTCTCGATGGCCGCGGGTTGTTGATCTTGCTCGAGCCACTGGCCGGTGTGTCTGAATTGCTTCGTCAGACTTACGATGAACTATTCAATAATCGAACTGATGTCATTCCGATCTATTTCGCGGTGCCACGTAGTGAAGGAACTGCGGTAAGCATCGCGATTGCCTTCCTGAGAACGTTTCTGATCCAATACCTTGCCTTTCGCCGCGACGAACCATCGCTCAGTCACGCGCCGCTTACTTTAAGTGACGTTCTAAAGCTTGCTCCAGCAACGGATTACGAGTGGATCGAGCAGTTGTTGGAAACCTACAACGAGCGAAGGTTCGGAGATGATGACCAGGCGTTGATTACCTTCTGTCTCAGCGCCCCGCAACGCGTACCGCGTCGCAACGGTCGCCCTTTCGTGATGATCGAGGCCGTGAAACTCGCCGGCCGCGCGGGAAATGAAAGCCCGCTCGATACGGTGATCTTAAGAACACTCGATCGATCCGGATTGGGCTTCGCGCTCGCAGGACTTCGGAGGCAGATCCTGAACGCTGCACATGAAGCAGGATGCGACTTTGAGTCTCTCGACTTTTTGCGTCTCGAAAGACTTGCACCAGGCGATGCGAAACGGTTGGTGGAGATCGCAGCGCGTAGGCAGAACATTGAATTAAACGAAGAGACCAGAGATTTGTTGGTCCACCAGTTTGAGTGTAGCCCGTTCTTCATGACATCGCTTCTTCAAGCTGCCCGAGAGAAGAGTGTGGCGCTAACGACCTTTCTTTCGTGCGAACAACTTTACGTTGACGAACTGATGGGTGGGCACCTGCATCGCTACTTTACCGATCTTCTGGAAAGCATCGCTCCACAATTGCAAACCCGACGACTGCTGATTCGTTTGTTAGTCGAAGCATCCTCAACTGATAGCAACAAATCTTCAGTCGAGGCATGGGGTAAGTTGCTGCACCTCGATTCCGATGAACTGGAAAGGTTGCTAGGCGGTCTTCATGTGCAGGAGCTGCTGAACCGTGATGGCGTGTTGATTCAAGCGGGCGTTGGCCCAACAGTATGGAATGATTACTTAAAAGTCCGTTTTCGTCTCGACATTCAGAACGAGCCACGAGCCCTCGTCGTCGCGGATACGATTGCGACGACACTGAAGCGCGCACCGCACACCATGGCGACCCATTACCGTCGGGCTTTGAAAATTCAGCTGCGTGATTTTCTTGCTGGCTTTAATACTCAGTTGGTCCCGGGCGTGCTTCTTGATTACGACCGGTTCAAACACACTTACCGGGGAGCAAGTGAAGCGAGCACGATGGCGCAATTGGATGCTGAGACGGATATGGTGCGATTGCCACAGGTTTTCTACACCGCTGCGGCTGCCGCTTACAGTCCTCAGTTATCTGGCTGGGTTGATGATCACAGTTGCGTTGTGGCGCACGCCTTCGAAGGAGCCACTTACGCCGATGCTTATGAAGTCGTTTGGCTCGCGGCGCAGATCGACGCGAAGTTGGAGGTTGATCGCGAACTGACGCAGCTTTGGTGTGAACGGCTCCAGAACTTTGCGAATGAGTGCGGGTTCGCACGCATTCAGATCATGCTGATCTCAAACGAAGGGTTTACGCCTGAGGCAGCCGACCTACTGCGGAAGCGAAGTGGTTATGGGGTTAGCCGCCGTCAGGTCGACCTTTTGGCCGCGCGACTCGGCGAGATGTCACCAGTCAAACCCACGTCAGAACCCAATGAATACGTGGCAATTCTGCCGATGGGGGACGATAACGAGCTTCTGGCAGCCAGCATCGTCGAGCAGATCGCTCGCAAGTCAAACTTCCGAACAGAAGCAATTAACCAAATCAAGACCGCTATTGTCGAGGCCTGTATCAATGCCGCCGAGCACAGTCTGAGTCCGGATCGAAAAATTTATCAGCGTTTTCGGGTCGAAAGTGATAGATTAGTTATCACTATATCGAGCCGCGGCGTAGTTCCTGCCAAGCAGTCCATCGGTGAGGGGACTCAACCCGCTGAAGATATCGAGTTGACAGACGAGCGACGCGGTTGGGGTCTCAAGCTGATCCGAAGCCTGATGGACGAAGTTGAGTTCGAACAGGTGGACGATGGCACCAGCCTGCGAATGACCAAGTACCTGCGTCCGACATCTCTTTGAGGGTAACTCACCCGACTTTTGATCTCTTCATTTCATGCCGTGAGGAGGGAGCTTCGTGGAAGAAACACCTGGCTCTTCCGTCCGCTCGCATTGTGTAGGAACTACTGCAGTCATCTATGCGAGCGACTATCTGAACAAGCTAACCGGGGAACGCATCGAACGAGAGTGCCGACGACAACTTGATAGTGGTTGTCGTGCGCTTGTGATCGACTTTGCCGATACCCAATTAGTGAACAGCATCGGTATTTCGATACTGCTCGGCATTATCGACATCGCCGAAAAGAACGCTGTACGAGTGATCTTCTCTGATGTGAACAACCAAACTGTAGAACTCTTCAACATGCTCGGGCTGACTCGGCATGTGATCCTCGTCAGAGATGAACAGGAAGCTCTTTCCAGCGTAGGCAATCATTCTCCCTTGGCCCTTCCGACAAGCCACTAGCCCAGCATGGAACCAACTACACAGAAGCTGGTCCACACATTTGAGGCGCTCGCCGATCTCGGTCAGGAGATCGCCAGTAGCGGCGACTTCAATGAGATGGTCCGCACATCACTTCATTTGTTGCTGGGCACTCTGGCCTTGAGAAGAGGGGCTGTCGTGGAGTGTCCTGCGACGGAGAACTCCGCGCGCTGTCTTTCACAATGGGGTTTGAGTGACGAACTCCTGGTGTCGTTTACGATCGACGAGAAGGACCGCACAGCCTTTCTTGCCGCTGGTCCAGTGACATTGACCGGTGAGGCTGTTTCCGACAACCTGAAGAGCTTTCTTTATCGCCATGGTGATCAGTTGCGGCGTGCAGCCGTGGAGTTGATCGTGCCGATGGTGGTGAGAAACGAACTCAGTGGGCTGGTTCTGTTGGGTGGCAAGGCGAGTGGTGAACCGTTTGGTTCCCAGGATTTTGAGATCATTCGCGCGATGGTGCGCCATATTGGCGTTGGCGTTCACGCGCATCGCCTGCTGGAACAGGTGGAACAACGTGCGGAAGAGAATCGTCGTCTTTATGAGGAGTTGCGCGCAATTTATGCCGACACTGTGCGCGCCTTCGCAGCGGCAATCGACATAAAGGACAAGTACACGCAAGGTCATTCGGAGCGCGTAGGTCGATACAGTGAGTTGATAGCGCGTGAGTTGGGGTGGAGCGAGGAAGAAGTGGAGGGTATCAAGATTGCTGGATACCTTCACGATGTTGGGAAGCTGGTAGTTGAGCGCGACATCATCAACGCTCCTTACCGAATCGATGCAAAGAAGTCGAGTGAACTCAATCGGCACCCGACTGCGGGTTACGAAATACTCTCCCCGATTAATCACCCCTATGCAGATATTCCGTTGATGGCGAAGTATCACCATGAGCGTTTGGATGGTCGTGGATATCCGGACGGACTGGTTGACGAACAGATTCCCCTGGGGGCGAAGATTGTGTCATTGGCGGACTCGTTTGACGCAATGACCACCGATCGACCTTATCGCAAGCGTCGTTCGCTGACTGAGGTGATTGACGACTTCCGAGAAAACACTGGGAAGCAGTTTGATGCAAAAGTCGTGAGGGCGTTTTGTCAGGCGCTGCTGAAGGAAGTAAATGGTGAGACGAAGGAGCGACGCATAACCAGGATGTTAGGAAAGACCTACCTCGAAGCTGACCCCGCCGCGAGTCTTTTAAGAGAATTAATTTCCGAACTGGATCCAAACAGTAAATCGAGCGTCGCCGGCCAGGCATAGCGGAGGGAACCCACTGTGGCTGTCAACAGCGCTAAGACAGGAGCCTGCGCCTCAGCCCGGCGGCTTCGCCGCATCAGGCGGCTTCGCCGTATCCCTTGCGGTAAGGCTCTGCCTTACCGATTAGGCGACAGTATGTCTAGGCTGCGCCTGATCCCGGCGGCTTCGCCTCCCTTTCGGTAAGGCTCTGCCTTACCGAACGAGCAACATCATGCTTAGGCTGTGCCTGAACCCGGCGGCTTC
>DATBMP010000008.1:0-16553 GCA_036554845.1 Pyrinomonadaceae bacterium | reverse complement strand
GCGCGCAAGCGTTCGTGATCGGCGGGAGAAATGCGAGTAGCATCCTGGGTCAACTGCACAACGTAGTCGAGCATTACTCGATCTTGTTCCGAGATCGGCGCACTCTTGTAGTCATCCTTCAGCGCAGTGACCATCTCCTCGTCTAAGGTTACGCGACGCAGAAACTCTGCGTGAGATTCGATTCAATAGTGGCACCGGTTCGTCACTGAAACCAGCGTCGTGATCATCTCGTGCTGACGACGCGAAAGGGGAAGATCGGGCGACATCAGAGCGCCAAATGTCGAGAAAGCGTGATAGAGCGCCTGAGGGATCAAACTGTGTGAGGCGACGATGCCAGCAGTTTCTCCGTCCAGCATTGGATGAACTGGCGTTGCATATTCAATCGGATACAACTCTCGTTGTGCTTCAACAACACGCTTTACTTCGTCACTTTCTGATGCGGGAATGGTCTTTATCCAAGTCATGGGAGTGGTATCTCCATAGGTGAGTCATTGCCGATTGCCAATTTCTCTTAGGCCGCATTGTTCACTATCTCAAAGGGCTTCACCACCAAACGCTTTGGCGCATCGAGAAACCGTTAAAACGGTTAGTCCATCGTCGTCGTCCTGATCACCGGGCTAAAGCCCGGTGTGAATGAGACCGGTTTCGAGATTTTGAGAGAACGCCGTCTCAGAGGATCATTTTGCAAGCGTTGCTAACCCAACACCATCGGCAATCGGCAATTGGCATTAACTAATTGGAAATGACTTATCGACAATTACTTAGCTTTTCGCAAACGAAACAAGAAAAAATAGACCGGAAGGCCGAGCGCCACTACCGCAACACCCAGGAACGCACGGCTCGGATTGTCCATTCCTAATAACACCAGGAGCATTAGGATCAAAACGATGAAGACGATTGGAGTAAAAGGATACCCCGGCGTCAGATATCCGACGCCCGCAGTTCCCCGGCGTCGAAAAATGAATAACGCTGCTACCGTGAATACGAGGAAAACAAGGACCACAAAGATGAAATAAGCCACTATCTCGTTGAACGTTCCTATCGTCACCAGAATCGAAGCGAGAATTGCCTGTAGAGAGATGGCCCGCGCGGGCGTTTCAAATCTCGGGTGAATTGCGGCAGCACTGGAGATGAAGAGTCCATCACGGGCCATCGCATAGTAGACACGCGGCGCGGCCATCACGAGTGCCACCAGGCTTCCGAGAATAGAAACGACCACGACCAAAGAAAACACCAGGCCACCAACCCGACCAAATAAGACTTCGCCTGCCTGGGCGGCGAATGTCTCTCCGGAGGTCACCTGGTCCAATGGCACCAGGTAGATGAAAGCAGCGCTGGTAAAAATGTAGACCAGCATCACGATAATCACACCGTAGGTTAGTGCTCGAGGCAAAGTTCGCGCAGGCTCGTGCACTTCGCCGGCGAGCTTGCTCAAGTCCCACCATCCAGCGAAAGAGAAGAACGCGCCCACCATTCCAGCAGCAAGACCAGCCATGAGCGGTGCCGAGTTAGCCCGTTGCGAAACAAATGGCAAGAAGTTGGACCAGTTGCCGAGTTGCAAGCCGAACCCCCAGAAAAACACAACTGCGAGTAAACCCAGCTTCAAAAACATCAACGTTCGCACCACCCACGCGCCCAATCGCACACCTCTTATATTGATCAGCGCGATCACGACAATCGTAACTATCGCCAGTAGCTTGGTTCCCCACGGAGAAAGCTTGATACCAAACCCTGCATAGGTGGCGAGACCGACTGCCAGTGCGGCGGTCAGTCCAGGATCCATCACGAGGAACGCCATCCACCCGTACATGAATGCTGCCGCTGGACCATAGGCTTCGCGCAAGTAAACATATCCGCCGCCCGCCTCGGGAAATCTTGCTGCCAATTCCCCGTAACAAAGCGCGCCGCACAAAGCCATCGCGCCCATTACCAACCAGACGACAAGCAACCACATTGGCGAGCCAAGCTGCTTGGCCATACCCGCGGGAGTCAAAAAAATTCCGACTGCGATCACTTCACCGACAACAAGGGCTGTAGCCGTACGTACTCCGATCTGACGTCTTAGTTGCGAACGAGATTTCATTAACTTGTAGGTGCGGATCCGCGCCTGCCCGATGATGATTGGAAAGCGTCCTGATGTGCCCATCGTGTCCGACCGATTAGAAACGGCGACCACGGAGCGCAGCTTCTAAAAAGAACGCTACTGCGCAGTCGGGGACGGCGAAGGTTGCGGTGAGGTCCTGACGAAAACAATCGGCTCACTCGCTACTATTCCCTTACCTTCCTGGAATGAAACCGACTGATTGGCTTTTAGATCTGCGACCGTCTCTTTCTGACCACCCGGCCAGGTGACTTCCAGAGTGTAAGTCACTCCTGCTTCCGGTTTTCCTAATCCGAACGTTAATGGCAGTTCACTTTGCGACGCGTAACTCGATCCCGTTCGGACCATCCCGGCGACGCTGAGACCTTTCGAACTCTTAAGTCTGACCTTTGCTCCGATGCCATTGCGGTTGGCACGGGTGCCGATCAGCCGGACGCGCAGGAGATCGTTCTGATTCGCATTCTCGTTGCGCAGTAATCTCGCCGGCCCGTTATTGGTAGTAATCAACAGATCGAGATCGCCATCGTTGTCGTAGTCACCGTACGCCGCTCCGCGACCGACGATCGCTCGCCGCAGCGCGCGCCCAATCTTCGCAGTCGTCTCTTCAAACTTCTTTCTTCCCAGATTGCGGAACAGGTGTGGTGGCTGCGCATACTTCACATTGGGTTGGACCACACTGATGTCGTCTGAGACATGCCCATTCGCCGCAAAGATATCCAACAGACCATCAAGGTCGTAGTCAAAAAAGAAGCAAGCAAAAGTCAGCGATTGTGCAGACATTTTGCCGATACCTGATCTTGGCGCCTCGTCGGTAAACAATCCCGAACCATCGTTGTGATAAAGCGCCATGCTCTCGTTCGTGAAATTGCCGATGACGATACTCTGCTGTCCCGATCCATCATAATCGGCAGCATCAACTCCCATGCCCGCGCGTGGGGTTCCGGCCTCGCTAAAAGCCACGCCCGCAATCACTGCGTTGTCTGTGAAAGTTCCGTTGTGGTTGTTGCGGTAAAGCTTGTTCGGTTCGGTATCGTTGGCAACGAAGAGATCCATCCAGCCATCGTTGTCGAAATCGAGTAGGGCAACTCCCAGCGACTTTCCTGTGGTGTCGTGCATGCCTGCGCGTTCCGTTACGTTCTCAAAACTTCCGTTTCCACGATTGCGATATAAAGTTGAGCTCTGGCCCTTGTAAGACTGTGGGGTGCAATAGGATTTGTTCTTTCCATCCAGGGTGCAGTGCTGATCTGTCTGCGGCGTCCACTCAACATAGTTAGCAACGAACAGGTCGAGTTTGCCATCGTTGTCATAGTCGAACCATGCAGCGCTGGTTGAAAATCCTGGATCATTGACTCCCGCTTTGCTGGAGACATCAGCAAAGCGACCGCCTCCAAGATTGCGAAAGAGACGATTTGGACCAACGCAGGTGATGTAAATGTCGTCGTTTCCATCGCCGTCATAGTCAGCGACTGCAACGCCGATCCCGTACATCTCAACACCCAGGCCCGCTTGCTGTGTCACATCGGTAAACGTCCCGTCCTTGTTGTTTCTGTATAAGGCGAGAAATGAACGACGCTTCTTGTTCTCAGGCCAGTCTGACGAATTGATGAACAGGATGTCTTGCCATCCGTCATTGTCATAATCCAGAAACGCACATCCGGCACCGATCGTTTCCGGAAGGTACTTCTTTCCAAACGCACCGTTGTTATGTTTGAAACGGATTCCCGCGTCGTTGGTTACGTCAGTGAACTCAATTGGACCTGATGGTCGGGGGGGTGTGGGACTCGGTGAGGGTGAAGGTGCGACGGCGACCTCGTTGGCAGCAGTGCCAGCGGGAGCTTGTGGAGAAGACGACTGTCTGCAACCTAAGAGAAGGAGGGTTACAAGGAACAGAAGAACGATCAGGGAGCGAGGGACCATTATTTTCGATTTAATTGATTTGGAAACGTCTACGTCTCGGCTTGCCGCCGGATGTGAGGCGGAGGCTCTGCTCCGCCGAGAGCATCTTCCTTATTTTCCCTGGGCTCGGCCCGCTTTTGATCGGAACTGAAGCAGAGTTTGAAGGCGAAGCCCTTATCCCTGTCTCACACTGCCGGCGGGGCAGAGCCACCGCCTTACATCCGGCGGCGAAGCCGAGCTGGTTTCCTATCAGTTCGCCGCCAGTTGGGCCTTTTCTCTTCGACTCTCTAACCAGATCTCAAGCAACATTGCGGTTGGCCCAACTATGAAAAGTGCATATAGCGGTGCATAGACCACGTCGTTCAATCGGAGCAACATCTCGACAAAGGCAACGATGATCACCACCACACACTGTCCAATTTTGGACTTAACTGTCGTCTTAGGATCGGTCACCATGAAAAAGACGAACAGCTGATACATCGGCCCGGTAATCGGCGCTATTTCCGAGCGCCATGGATCACCGGTTATCCAACTCCGCAGAAACGCAAAGACAAAGAACGAAAGCACGTATGTCGCACTGATGTGAAAACGTTTCGCGCGCCAGATGATGACCGACCCGAGAATCCAGATCACCAACAGGGGCCATTTGAAATTGCCCCATTGAATGCTTAGCGCAGCCACCGTGTCCGGCGCTAACAGAAGCAACGCGCAAATGCCAAAGTTTGAAGGGTTCCACAAATGTCGTCCCTTCACTCGCAAGACGTACTTCGACATGATCGAAAGCACACTACAAAGTCCGAAGGGCCACAACGCAGGCGATCGAATCAGAATGCCCACGCTGATGCCGCTGATGTATGCACTTGCAAGATTCAGCCACTTGCCGAAGAAGATTCGCCCCAATACCAGCTCAGTGACGATCGCGGCGGCGATTGCGAGTGCGGTCTGCTCCCAGCTCTCCAGAATCCCGTAAAGAAAGTGGCCCGTCAGCAAGATCAACGTAATGAACATCGGCGGGATATACCGCTGGTCCAATCGGAACTTCCTGCCGGCGCCGACATCAAGCGGCCGGATCATTGCTGGTTCGCTTGTTTGACTCATTCAGCTTCCTTCAGCTTAATGACTTGACCAACACTTGGATTCTCAATCGTCTGCGTCTTTCCCGATGGCCAACGCACTACAGCTTTTTCCACACGAGGATTCTTACCAAGTCCGAAATGTAGTCGACGCTGGTTTTGCGCGCAGAAGCCGCTGCCACCGGAAACCTGTTGCACCTGCCTCTGACCATTCCAGAACAGATGAACCTCAGCTCCGATCGCGCTTCGATTGCTCGTCTTCCCCTCCAACTCGAAAGCAATCCAACGATTGTCCGGAGCAGTCGTATTTTTATAGATGAGTATTGGGCCCTTCTGATTGGCAACGACAATGTCGAGAACGCCGCGATTCCATAGATCTACGAGCGCAACTGAACGTCCGTCATACGTGTCGGTGGCGCCAACTGCCTGGGCCACGTTCACAAACTTCCCCGAACCATCGTTCAACCAGACGCGCTTCTGTTGGTAACCCGACAGACTGCGTCCGTCCATTGCTGGCCAGTGCGCCGCGTCAGAAATGATTGTCGAATTTCCACCCGCGATCTTGGTGAAGTCGTACCAGTAACTTTTTTGCTGGTCCGCCGAGATGTATCCATTCACGAGGTAAAGATCGAGCGTGCCATCGTTGTTGAGATCTCCGAACTGCGCTCCCCAACTCCATCCTGCGAGTTCGACCTCCATTTCGCGCGCGAGATTGTCGTATCGAAGTGCGTCGCCTGAAGTACCTTCCCGCGGAACCCACAGATTGTTCCCCTGAATCAGGATTCCATCTTCCGAAATATTAGAAACGTAGATCGAATATTTGCCTTGATTGAAGATGTCTCCAATGGCGGCATTCATCCCACTCTTTGGAGCAAAGCCAACACCGGTTTGTTTCCCCACCTCGCGAAACTGCTTACCGTCGTTGAAGTAAAGTTCAGATACGCCGTAATCATTTGCGATGAACAGATCCGGATAACCGCTGCCGCGCAGGTCTGCTGCGATCGCCGCAAGTGCCCAGCGTCGCGTATCGATACCGGCAACTTGTGTGACATCCTGAAACGAACCGTTACCAACGTTGCGAAGGAGATATTTGCGTCCGCCATTTTTCGCGTACTCAAAACTCTCCGGCATCATTTTGGTGGTCTTCAAGTGCCAGAGATCGACGTATTCTGGATAATAACCACCGATGAAAAGGTCAAGCAGCCCATCGCGATCATAGTCAAACCAGATGGCAGTGTTCGCATTGATCCACGACGGCAATCCAGCTTTGTCAGTAACTTTGGTAAAAGCTTTGCCCGAATCGTTGTGAAAAAGTTCTGGTTTACCCCACTTGTAAACGAAGAGGTCTTCGAAACCATCGTTATCAAAGTCTCCCCACGTCCCACCCATTGAGACGCCACCGGCTTGATTGAGTTCTGCAACTCCGAGTTCAGCAGCCACGTCTTTGAATGAACCGTCAGACATGTTGCGGTAGAGAGCATTCTTACTTCCCTCACCGCTGTTCGTTACGTAAATGTCGGACCAACCATCGCGATCGAAATCGGCGATGGATACTGCTGCTCCCATCGACGCGACCTGGGGCATTATGTGGTCCAACTTTCGATCGAGTGTTGGGGCTTGATGTTTGAAATTGACGCCCGCGGATTGAGCCACCTCCTTGAGATGGAAGCCGTAACGAGAGAGCGCAGTCGTTTCATCGAGGGTGTTGGCAGCGCCGTGACTGTTGGAACCTAATCGCCGGATGACAAGCGGTGTCGCCAGGAGTCCCACAAACACAATTGTAAGAATGAATCTACTTAACTTACTTCCGCGCATTTTGAAGTTATCACCTTAATGATTTTCGGCCTTGCCTCAAAAGTCTGAAACCGACTCTAATTCACACCGAGCTTTAGCCCGGTGATCAGGACGACTAACCGTTTTAACGGTTTCTTGATCTCGCTCAAAGCTTTTGGTGGCTTTCACGCAACGCATTCTGAAAAATATCCGCCGTTACATATCTCGTATGGTATTTCTGCCAGTCTTCCGGGTACCGCTTGTACACCCATTCATCCTCCAGTCGCCCTGGCCACGTAACGTACTCGTTCCTGGCATGATACGGCAGCGGGAGAACAGTCTTAGAGAACGTTGAATTATAGTCGCCATCCTTGATCCAACCATCGCCGACAATAACAAAATCGCGGACCCAACCCTCGGGTGGCGGAGCCGGTGCAGCAAACCGAAATGACAACTCGTCACCGGCATTCATGATCACGTAACGATCGTCGGCCTTCATCAACAACTCTCGCACATCGCCGAACCGGGTGTAGTAGCCAACGAGGTCGCGCCAAATCTGTTTAGAGCTTGCAAGACGATGGTAATCGGGTACCTCTGGTGACGAACTATTCGCCTGAGTGATAACAGAATACCCTCGATAGTGCAGATCCGCAGTCTCAGGATTCAACCGCACCATTTGCTGCGTGACCTTTGAAAGCCCCGGCGCCCATTCCAACGAGTCCCAGAAAACTTCTAAATTCGTGCGCAAACGCAGCTTGCGCGGCGTCCCAGGCGTGAAAACATCAGTCAGATCAAAAAGGCAGATCTTCTTTCGGCCTGCAGGAAATCCGAGATTTGGTCGAGCAACTCGCCAGCCGCCTTTTCCATCCTCCACCTCCAAACTTAAAGGCTTCGCCTTTTCCTGATTACCCTGACTGATGGCCACGTTAATCGAAGAGTCGGTTGGATGCATCCAGCCATTCGCGATCAGCCAAAGTGGACCATCCTCCGGAACACCCACACCAAGATCGATCTCAACATAATGATCTCGCGTAACGCCCTGATACTTACCTCTGCCAAATGTATCGAGGTAGTTGTTATCAAGAGTGTTCACGATACTCGTCACGTCCTGACCACTGTCATCAAAGGCGCTGGCAATCTTGCGCGGTGTTGAGACGGTTGTGATGGCTAACTCCGCAGGTGGAATGACGAAACGCTCATCAACAAAGATGCCGGTCTCGGCAGGATGGTCCACCACCATCAAACTCAGGTGGTCGTAATAGTAGGTCTCCCACAGTTCGGCAGTGATTCGCAGATCGTAATAACCATCGCGCGCCACTAATTGATCAGCCGGAATCTTGTACCACTCTTCGGTGGCCTCGACACGAGCAGTGCCTAAGGTATTGATGCGTAGACCGATGGCAGAACCCCACGGTACAGCATCCTTGACGAACTCCATCCGTTTTCCATTGAACGCAAACAGAAACGGACACGAGCCTTTCAATCGTTGTTCAGCAGCAACCGATTGGTCCACCTTAAGTTCAAACTCAGCTCGAACTGAACCGTTGGGCCAAACGATGCGAACCACGTCTGCTGTCGTCTGTTCGCCTAATCCAAAATGGAGCAATGGACCAGTAATCGGTTGTTTCTGCGCCAGCAATCCCGACCGAATCTCTATCTCGCCGCCGATGCCAAATGAGTTGATGCGTTGGTCACCAGTTGCCTCTTTGGCGCGTGGGCGAATCACCTGCCAGTGATAGTTCTTCGTGCCCCGGTTAGAAGCCTGGTTTGCCTGGCCTTCCCCTCTCAACCCAATCAGATCTAATCGACCATCGGCATTGAGATCTGCCACGTCAAAAAGACGATCTGGCCCACCCGGCTTGTCCAACCGCTTGAATCTGCCCTTCTCGTCAGCCAACCAGATCCAGGAGGCGAGTTGCCGTGGGGCCATGAGAATGAGATCGTTCGCTCCATTGTTGTCCAGATCCGCAAGGCGCAGGCGAATGTCACCATCGACAAGAGTGTCAGGTATTCGAGCAACTTCAGACGAAACCCAACCCTGTCCTTCATTCTGGTCCGACAGACTGACGATGCTTCCGCCGGCGTGGACCATGAGAAGATCCAGCACGCCGTCATTCGTTACATCTGCCGCACTGACGGCCCTGACCGCTGGCAGGTTTTCAGGTAACTGCCGTTCTTTGAACTGTCCGGTGCGCTCGTTTGTAAAAACGTGAAGACCAGCCGCACTGTCAACTAGTGCTGCATCAGGATCTCCGTCTGCATCGAAATCCCCCCAGGCAAATCCACGCAGACCGGTCACATTCTGAAATGGCGTGTTCTCGAAAAACGTTCCGTCGCCATTATTTCTAAGGACGGTTGGCGTCACTTGATCTCGACCGAGCACGATGTCGAGATCTCCATCGGCTTCGATATCAGCCGGCCAGGATGCCAGATAGTTTGCGCCCGAGACTGTGGCGGGCAACTTGGAGGCTGACGTGACATCGCTAAACGCGTTTGGACCATCCTGTAGCATCAATCGCAAACCACCGGCGCCAGTCAGAACTAGATCGGTTTTGAAATCGTAATTAAAATCGATTGCTTGAATCCCATCGGGTCCGGGCGGGATCGTTGAACTTCCCCCCGGGAAAGGCATGGTTACGCCATTACTCATGCGCAACTCTCTGCCATTGGCGGCCGTTACGACTGGTGGACCTTCAGTCCCAAGAAAAGTGATGCCGGCCCAGTTCCACAGAGAGTGGTCCATATTCGGAATCGGCTCGGGTGAAAACGTGAGCGCAAGATCAGCGGGTGCAGGCGCAAACGTCGGCGACTCAAGTTTGATAAATCTGGTGAACGGTGTCGCTTCATCACCAGGCGGCGGCTTGATCGCTTCCAGTGAACGGCGGAACTCTGGCACTCGCACCAGAACATTCCGCAAGAAAACCGTTCGTGTCGCAGCTTGCTTCGAATCAGAACCTGACGCAATGGTTTGAAGTACTGAGAGTTGTTCCTTAACTTCGGGTGGCCAGGCAGACGAGAAGCTGGCAATCTTTGCTACGCTTGTGCGTAAGGTTTCAGCGTCGCCGCGTTTGGCAGAAATACGCCCCAGGTCGATCAACGCTGCCAGGTTGTCAGGCTGAACAGAAAGAATCTGTAGGACCAGCGTTTGATATTCAGCATCGGAGTTCTCGCTGCCGGCACGCTCAATCTCTTCTGCAAGACGGTAAGTGGCGCGCAGATTTTCACGATTGAGCTCTACAGCTTTTCGCAGCGCAGCAATAGCCTTCTCGGAGTTCCCACGATTACTTTCGAGCAGGCCGTTCAGGTAGAAGATGTGATCGTTGTCCGGAGCCAATGCGCGCGCACGTTCCAGTCGTTCAGCGGCAACATCGTAATTGCGTTGTCTGAGTGACAGGAGTCCCCAGTTTCCCCAACCCGCAGGTTCATCGGGTGCAAGTTGAGTTAGTTCAGCGAGCTTGCTGTCGGCGCGGACATCATCACCAACTTGCAACGCTGCGAGTCCGACATAGAATGCCGAAACGATCTTGCTGTACGTTTCCGAGTTTTTATTAATTGGTTCGGCGCGACGACAGGCAACCGAGATGGAGAGAAGACTTCCAAACAAAACGAACACGAATAGGGTTTTGGAATTAATCGGAATTCCAATTCTCATGGTCATGGAACGCAATCGGTGGTTTCCAGCGAGTCAGACTTCCGGGAAATTTGTGACAAGATAACATAGCCCGTGTTGGATGGCTGTGCTCCGGATCCGTTCAGGCGATTCGAACACCGGGCTGAAGGCGCGGCGAGAATGAGAGAACAACTCAGGAATTGAACAGAAAATCTAATCGCTGAATCTTATGAACCGTTCTATCAATCTCATCATAGTCGTGTCGTTGGCCCTTTTATTCACTAGCAACTCGGCCCACCTTCAAAGCAGAGTTGACACCACTGAAGAAGCTTATCGGGCGAACAACATCGGCGTTGCCCTACTCGAACAGTTCAAGCACAAAGAGGCTGCGGACTCTTTTCGACGCGCCCTGCAACTCGAACCAAAATTGACACTCGCCCGCATCAATCTCGGCATCGCGCTTTTCAATGTCCCGGATTTGCCGGGCGCGCAACGGGAACTCCGCAGTACCTCGACATCCACCCCTTCGCTTCCCCAACCACACTACGTTCTCGGGCTGATCGCAAAGACACAAAACAGATTCGATGAGGCGATCGCCCACTTTCAACAAGTCCTGCGCATTGATTCAAACGATGTGGGCGCGAACGTGAACCTGGGCCAGGTCTATTCACAGCAACGAAAGTATCCGGAAGCGATCGCCGCGTTGCGAAAAGCCGTTGCTGCCGAACCCTATCATGCAACTGCGCTTTACAATCTGGGCACAGCGCTTATTAGAGGTGGCAATCGTGACGAGGGCCAGAACGTTATCAAACGGTTTCAGGAACTACGCGAGCGCGGTTCCGGAACGACGTTCGGAACGAACTACCTGGAACAAGGACGCTATGCCGAAGCGATCGCGTCAACAGGGACAGAACCCGGACTGGTGGATAAGAGTACTCCTCAAGTCGTTTTCACCGACGTGACAAAGGATCTGATGCCCGAACCTGGCGAATGGCCCACCAGCAGCGCCGGGTTGCAGAGGTACGAAGGCGCGATCGTGCTCTTTGATTATGACCTTGATGGCGATCTCGATCTTCTTGAAGCATCAGCAGGTAAGTTCCGACTTGCCAGAAACGATCGCGGCAAGTTCACCGACGTCACTTCACATTCAGGTGCGCTCGCAAAGTCTTCCGGCAGTGCGACAACCAGCGCGATTGCCGGGGACTATGACAACGATGGGCGGCCTGATCTTTTCGTCGTGCGTTATGGGTCAAGTTCCCTCTATCACAATGATGGCAACGGAAGTTTTTCCGATGTCACAGTCACGGCCAAGATCCCTCGTTATCCTCATTTGGCGAAATCAGTTGCCTTTCTCGACAGCGATCACGATGGGGATCTGGATATCTTCATTGCGGGGTACCAGGATACCGGTGAAGCAAAAGAGCCAACCGACAGGATGGTTTCTGCGACCAGTCTTCTTTTGCGAAACAATGGTGACGGAACTTTCAGCGATCAAACGGCGGCAGCTAAATTGTCGGCGCCGGTGTCAGCGAACGCTGTGGTGCCAACCGACTTTGATAACAGGCGCGACGTTGACATTTTGATTGCTGCCGCGCTGCAAGGGATTCAGTTATGGCGCAACATGCGCGACGGAACTTTTAAGGATGTAGCAGCAGATGCCGGATTAGGTGCAACTGAACTCAAGAATGTACACAGCGTCGCAGCCGGCGATGTAAATAAGGATGGCTTTACGGATTTTTTTCTGCAGCAGCCTTTTGGACTGCCGAGTTACTTCGCGTTGAGCAGTGGTACCGAACGGTTTCAATTGAAGCAGGCCACTTTCGGAATCGGACCTGAAGCCTCGCAATGTCAATTCATGGATTACGACAACGATGGGTTGCTCGATCTGATTTCAATAAGCCGCCACGGCCTGCGTGTAATACGCAATGTTGGCGACGGCTGGGTCGATGCAAGTGACAAGGCTGCGCCCGGGTTGGCTGTTTCAGGAGAACCGAAGACGCGAAAAGTGGTGCTAGCCAGCGGAGACATTGATAACGACGGAGATCAAGACATCATCTTTGGCGTGCCCGGTGGCGGTTTGAAAGTCGCCCGCAATGATGGTGGTAACAAGAATGGATCTATTCGAGTAAACCTGGCCGGAAGAGTCAGCAATCGCAGCGCAGTCGGTGCGAAGATTGAACTTCGCGCAGGCAGTCTGGCGCAGAAACTCGAAACCTACTCAACCTCTCCTTCAATAGCGCCGGCGGATATCGTTTTCGGTCTGGGAAAACGTATGACGGCGGATGCGATTAGAGTTTTGTGGCCGGCCGGGATTCTGCAAGCAGAAACTGCGATCGCAAGCGCTGAAACGCGTAAATCGCTATCCATCTCAGTCATCGAGTTGGATCGCAAGCCGTCCTCGTGTCCTTATTTATATGTCTGGAATGGCGAACGGTTCGAGTTTGTGACTGACTTTCTGGGAGGCGGCGAGATGGGCCATCTTGAATCGCCCGGAGTCTACAACACCCCGGACGCTGACGAGTACGTGCGCATCCGAGGCGATCAGTTGAAAGAGCGAAACGGTCGTTATGAAATACGCGTGACCAACGAGTTGGAAGAGGCGCTCTTTTTAGATCGACTGCAACTGATTGCCGTGGACCATCCACAAGGTATTGAAGTCTATCCGAACGAGGGTCTCAAGGCTCCGCCGCTTCCCCGTTTCAAACTGTACACGACGCAGGATGCGAAGCCACCGGTTGCCGCGGTGGATGAGCACGGACACGATGTCTTGTCGCTGATTACAAAAGTGGATCGGACATACCCGGACGATTTTCGCACTCATAAGATTCGCGGTTATGCAGACGAACATTCATTGATCTTGAAACTCGATGCTCGAGCGCAAACGAGCAGGCGAACGTTGCTTCTCTTAACCGGTTGGACAGATTACGCCTGGTCCAGCGATAACCTTGCCGCTTCGCAAGCCGGCAAGCAGCTGATGTTGCCTGCACTTCAAGTCAGGGACCAGCGCGGTCACTGGCGCACCGTCATCGACAACATCGGGGTTCCCGTAGGTCGACCACAAACTGTGGCGGTTGATCTCAGTGGAAAGTTTTTAAGCGCGAATCGGGAAGTGCGTATCGTTACGAACATGCGGATCTACTGGGATCAGATCCTGGTCGATACATCCGCTGGCAATTTCCCGGTTCGGATGACACCGCTCGAGCCATCGATCGCGGATCTCCGGTGGCGAGGCTTCTCGCACGAGTGGTCGGTGGATGGGCGACAGCCGCTCGGTTACGACTATGAGAAAGTATCCTTTACGTCGCCCTGGAAAGTGATGACAGGACGTTATACCCGTGAAGGCGACGTGGTTCCCTTGTTGGTGAAAGCTGACGATATGTTCGTCGTTTCGCGTCCTGGTGATCAAGTTGCGCTCTCTTTCGCAGCGGATAGGTTGCCACCGTTAAAGATCGGCTGGACACGAACGTTTTTGTTGTATGCGGTCGGCTTCAGCAAAGAGATGGATATAAACTCGGCCAGTCCCGATCAGGTTGGACCACTTCCCTTTCATGGCATGAGCAGGTATCCCTACCAATGGCCGGAAAGTTATCCGCTGACTCCCGAGCGCAGAAGATATCTTGAGCATTACAACACTCGCGTCGTTACGTCGCCCGTGCCGCCACTGCCAGTTGCCGATTGCCGTTTGCCAGTTGCGAACTGCTCACTTCCGTAGAGGCTGTGCACAATTCTCGCGTTTGTTGTAAGACATTTGATGCCCGCTTTGTGTCGGGAAGCGTGAAATCGGCAATCGTCAATCACTAATCGAAAATACCACTATGGATCACATTAGATACTCCGTCGCGGCGTGCCAGACAGATCTAGTCAACCCACTCGATCGCCGGGCTATGCGCGCCAACACAGACCGCATGCTCTCGATGATCGATTCCGCTGTGGCGGGCGCTGCACCGTTTCTGCCTGTACGCCTGGTGGTCTTTCCTGAGTTCGCCCATGCAGCGCCAGTTTTTCCAACCGCCGCCGAGTTGATCCAGAAGATCGCGATCACGATTCCCAACGAGCACACCGAGCGCCTCGAACAGAAAGCAAAAGAGCACGATATCTACATCCAATCCGGCTCTATGCTCGAGGTAGATCCCAAGTGGCCGGGCCATGTTTTCAACTCGAGCTGCCTGATTGGTCCAGAAGGACTCCTTTATAAATACCGTAAGGTGAACACCTGGATACCCTACGAAGTACACACCAGTCCTCACGATCTACCGGGTTACGACGAACCGCTTTTTCCGGTAGCTGAAACCAGGATTGGACGTCTCGGGTGCGCGATCTGTTACGACTGGCTGTTTCCCGAAGCGATACGGCAGCTGACTGCGAATGGAGCAGAAGTCTTGATACGCGTTTCGGCCTACATGGATCCATGGGGCGCGACGGAGCCGATGTCGTGGTGGACCATAGTCAATCGTTGTCGCGCGCTCGAGAACACAGCCTACGTTGTCGCGGCAAATCAAGGCGCAAGCCTGAAACACTACCCGCCCTATTCGTGGCCCGGAGGCAGCCAGGTTGTCGATTTTGATGGTCGTCTGTTAGCGGAGGCGTCACCTGGACCAGCGGAAAGAATTGTGGTCGCGCCGATCGATATCTCGGCATTACGTCATGAGCGGCAGGCACGTCGTGGACATCATATGTTGGCCCACCTGCGCACTGAGGCGTACCCGATTTATAAGGAACGTCAGTATCCTCCACCTCTCGACGACACTGAGGACCCAACGATCGAGTACGAACGTAATAATCGTTTAATCAATGAAGCCAAGCGAAGGTTGAAAATGGTTGACGAGAGCGAATAGACCATCGACAGGAGAAACTCTGGCGAGCGTAGCTCGGCGTTTTGGTTGCGGCTTTTGGTTGGCATCTCTCTGAGAAGTACTGGTGCAGTTTGAAACTATGCATGCCACGGGCTTGTCCCGTGGTGCGTCACGCTCGCAGCTACAAGTCAGCGATCACTTGCCAAGTCAGATGCCACCGGGCCTTGCCCTGTGGAGTCGTCACGATGTTCTTTGGGTTCGGAATCCCTACCGAGGCGCCAGCGTGATACACCACGGGACAAGCCCGTGGCATCCAAGATTCTCATCTTGCGCCCTGATAGCTGCGAGCGTGATGAACCACGGGACAAGCCCGTGGCATCCCAGCTACCGCACTACAGAGACCTCACAAATGATATCGGCCGGCTTTTATCACCGAGTCAGCAATTTTTCGGCTCGCTCGAATCGTATCGAACTGCTCCTGCGGCAATGACTTTATAAGTTCGCGCACCTTACTCGTATCTTGTTCTTCCGGAAAAGCCGCTAACACTCGGACTGCTGCATGGCCGATGCGATTCGCCGCATCGAAAGCATAAACATTGACGATGTCTGCAAACACATCGCCATCCCCTCCGCGCCTTGCGGCAAAGATCTTTTCTGTTCGCAGAATGGTGCTCTCCAGCGCGTATGTGTCGATCGCAATCTCAGCGATTTGACCCATTACCTCCTGCTCCTCAGACAACGAATCCCGATACACAGATTTGGCGGTCGCAAGCAGGTAAATTGCAAGCTGCTTTGACGAAGACAACAATTGGCGTGCGTTGGTTACCCGTGAGTCGGAACTTAGCTCGCTGGGTGCGAAATAAAGTTGCTCTGTATTCCACAATTGCGACAAAGCCGGGTTCTTTAACAACCGCGTCGGGATCACCAGGCGATTGATCTCATTCGTTCCTTCGTAAATCCGTGTGATGCGCGCGTCGCGGAAGGCACGTTCCGCCGGAAACTCCTTCGAATAACCGTAACCGCCATAAACCTGTAGCGCTTCGTCAACCACGAAAGCCAGCGCTTCGCTGGTCCATACCTTGTTGATTGAGCATTCAACCGCGTAACCCTCGATCACTTTAAGAACTTGCGACAGGTCGTTCTCCGCTACCTGCTCAAGCGCCCTGTCAACGTCACCGAGCGTTCGATAGACCATCGCGTCTCCAACAAAACAACGCACAGTCATCTCAGCGATCTTCTGCTTAATCAAACCAAACTGTGCAATGGCTCTTCCGAACTGCTGACGCTCGACCGCATAGCCGATTGCT